>CACZRV010000032.1 GCA_902783725.1 uncultured Lachnospiraceae bacterium
GTCTGGCGGACGACGAAGCCGAGAAAATCCTTGCGGATGCCCGCGAGGAGGCGAAGGACATTCGGGAAGCCGCCGAGGACGAGGGTGTGCGCCGCAAGGAACGTATCATTGCGGAGGCCGGCAAGGAGATTGCCGACATGGTTGCCGGCGCGACTGCGAAAGCGATGGGGGACAGCGACGATGCCGCTCTGTACGATGCTTTCCTTGACAAGGTGGAGGAGGAAGCATGAAACAGGCGACGCTTTGGTATGTAACGCCGCCCACCGCGGAACAGCTGGCGCGGCTTAAGGCATTTCTAGCCAAGGAGATGGGCGATGCGGAAGTGGAGCTCACGATGGAGAAGGACAGTTCTCTCGTGAGCGGTTTTGTGTTGCGCACGGACTTAAAGGAGTACGACTGGAGTATGCGCGGGCGCGTGGGACAGCTTCGCAATGCCCTGGGCGTCGTTCACGGCCGCAAGCCCAAAAAGACCGTTGCAAACCTCAAAAAATGCATTGAAGAATTCGAGCTGACCGCCGGCGCCATGGAGTACGGTGTCGTGACGTTCGTCGGCGACGGAATTGCCACGGTGGAGGGCCTCGACCACGCCTGCTACGGCGAGATCGTGACCTTTGAGTGCGGCGTCAAAGGCATGGTTATGGACATCCGCAGGGACGAGATCGGCGTCATTCTGTTCGGCCGTGACACGGAGATCCGCGAGGGTACCAGCGTGTTCCGCTCGTACCGCATGGCGGGCGTTCCGGTGGGCGACGGCTTCATCGGCCGCATCGTCGATGCCCTCGGTTCGCCGATTGACGGCGAGGGCGAGATCGTGGCGGCGGATTTCCGGCCGCTGGAGATGGCGGCTCCCGGCATTATGGACCGCCAGCCGGTTACGACGTCCCTGGAGACCGGTATTCTTGCCATCGACTCGATGTTCCCCATCGGCCGCGGACAGCGCGAGCTGATCATCGGTGACCGTCAGACCGGCAAGACATCCATTGCTCTGGATACCATTCTCAACCAGAAGGGGAAAAATGTCATCTGCGTCTATGTCGCCATCGGACAGAAGGCTTCGACCATCGCTTCGCTGGTGACCACGCTTCGCAACGCGGGGGCCATGGACTATACGGTCATCGTGTCCTCGACGGCCTCGGAGCCGGCGCCGTTACAATACATTGCGCCGTACTCGGGGACCGCTATCGCGGAGTATTTCATGTACAGCGGACGCGATGTTCTGATCGTTTACGACGACCTCTCGAAACACGCGGTTTCGTACCGCGCGATCTCGCTTCTTTTGGAGCGCTCCCCGGGCCGTGAGGCGTATCCGGGCGACGTGTTCTACCTGCACTCGAGACTTCTCGAGCGCGCCAGCCGTCTAAGCGACGAGCTCGGCGGCGGTTCCCTTACCGCACTGCCGATCATCGAGACCCAGAACGGCGACGTGTCGGCGTACATTCCGACCAATGTCATCTCCATCACGGACGGCCAGATCTACCTGGAGAGCGAGCTCTTCTTCGAGGGTCAGCGGCCGGCCGTCAACGTCGGTCTTTCCGTGTCCCGCGTGGGCGGTGCCGCTCAGGCGCCCTCCATGAAGCAGGCTGCCGGAACGGTCCGCATCGATCTCGCACAATACCGCGAGATGGAGGTGTTCACGCAGTTCTCCTCGGAGCTTGACGAGACGACGAAGCGTCAGCTTGAACACGGGCGCGCGCTGATGGAGCTTTTGAAGCAGCCTTTGTGCCATTCGCTTTCCCTGCCGGAGCAGGTGCTTCTGCTGCAGGGCGCGAACCACCAGGTGTTCTCGGGCCTCAAGCCGAAGGAGATTCTGAATCTGAAGGATTCGTATCTGAAATATATGCGGGTGAATTTTCCGACGCTCATCAACGAGCTTGAGCAGGGCACCAAGTTGAAGAAGTCCCAGATCGACCGCATCGTTGCGGGCGGAAAGCAGTGGCGCGACTGGCTTTCGCAGGAGGCTGCCGAGGCGACTGCGGACGACGCGAACGCGCCGGATGCCGTGATCGCGGTGAACCCGGAGGACGGGGCGGACGAGGAGGCGTAAGGGCGGACTGCCCGGGCGCTTTGCAGGGACGAAAACGGGGAACAGGATATGGCAAATGCACATGAAATCCTCAACCGAATAAAGAGTATCCGGGACACGATGAAGATCACGAAGGCGATGTATATGGTGTCCTCGATGAAGGTGCAGAAGGCGAAGAAGAAGCTGGCGGACACGCTGCCTTTTTTCAACGGGCTGCAGACGCAGATCCGCGAGGTGCTGCAGCATTTTCCGGAGATGCGGCATCTGTACTTCGACAACCGCATCGAGGATGAGCGCGAGCTTGTGAAGCGGCGCATCTACATTGTCATCACCGGTGACAAGGGCATGGCGGGTCCGTATAATCTGAACGTCTTAAAGGAGGCGAGGGCGCATTTTGCGAAGTCCGAGGACTACCTCATCTACTGCGTCGGCGAGACCGGGCGGCACGTCTTTATGGCGGAGAAGCTGCCGGTGGCGGAGGATTTCCGGATGTCGTCGAACAACCCCAGCATTCACCGTGCCCGTGTCATGTGCGAGATGCTGACCGACAAATACAAAAACGAAGAAGTCGACGAGATCTACGTTGTCTATACGAGAATGCGCAACAGCGTTTCCTCGGAGGTTCACACGGAGCAGTTGTTGCCGCTTCACACGAGCCGGTTCCTTGTCGACGAGGCGAGGCAGGCGGGGCCCGGAGTGACCGTGGACGCCTCCGAGATGGAGATCTTCCCGTCTCCGGAGGATGTGCTCGAGACCCTTGTAAAGAATATTATCACGGGCTTTTTGTACGGCGCGATGGTGGAGAGCCAGGCGTCCGAGGAGAGTGCCCGTATGATGTCGATGAAGACGGCGACGGACAATGCGGACGCGATGCTCGCGGAGCTGTCCCGCCAGTACAACCAGTTCCGCCAAGCGGCGATCACGCAGGAGATCACCGAGGTGGTGGGCGGCGCCAAGGCGCTGCAGAAGAAGAAAGCGAAGAAAAAACAGGCACGAATGAGGTAACTTATGAAGGCTATCGGCAAGATCGTGCAGGTCTCGGGACCTGTCGTGGATGTAGAATTTGAACGGGGTGAGCTGCCCGCGATCCGGGAGGCTCTGATCGTCCTTTTGGACGGCAAGGAGCTCAAGATGGAAGTCGCGCAGCACATCGGCCGCGGTGTCGTTCGCTGCATTATGCTTGCACCCAGCGAGGGTCTCGCCAAGGACATGCCGGTTCAGGCCACCGGCGAGGGCATCATGGTTCCGGTGGGCGAGCACGTTTTGGGACGTGTCTTCAATGCCCTCGGAGAGCCGCTGGACGGCGGCCCGTCTCTCGATAACAACAGGACGGCCGAGTACTGGTGCATTCACCGCGAGGCCCCCACGTTCGAGCAGCAGAGCCCGGTCATCGAGGTTCTGGAGACCGGAATCAAGGTCATCGATCTTCTGGAGCCCTACGCAAAGGGCGGTAAGATCGGTCTCTTCGGCGGTGCCGGCGTCGGCAAGACCGTGCTGATCCAGGAGCTCATCCACAACATCGCCACCGAGCACGGCGGCTATTCCATCTTTACCGGCGTCGGCGAGCGTTCCCGCGAGGGCAACGACCTGTGGCGCGAGATGAAGGAGTCCGGCGTTTTGTCGAAGACCGCGCTTGTGTTCGGCCAGATGAACGAGTCGCCCGGCGTGCGTATGCGCGTTGCGGAGACCGGACTTACCATGGCAGAGTATTTCCGCGATGAGAAGAAGCAGAACGTGCTTCTCTTCATCGATAACATTTTCCGCTTTATCCAGGCCGGATCCGAGGTGTCGGCTCTTTTAGGGCGCATGCCCTCGGCCGTGGGTTACCAGCCGACGCTTGCCACCGATCTCGGCGAGCTGCAGGAGCGTATTGCCTCCACGAGAGAGGGCTCCGTCACCAGCGTTCAGGCCGTGTATGTGCCGGCCGACGACCTGACCGACCCCGCGCCCGCGACGACGTTCTCGCACCTCGATGCGACCACCGTTTTGTCGCGTAAGATCGTGGAACAGGGTATTTACCCGGCGGTTGACCCGCTGGCGTCGGGCTCGCGCATCCTCGAGGCCTCCGTGGTGGGCGAGGAGCACTACGAGACGGCGCGGCGCGTGCAGGAGATCCTGCAGCGCTACAAGGAGCTGCAGGACATCATCGCGATCCTCGGTATGGACGAGCTTTCCGAAGATGACAAGGTCATCGTCTACCGCGCCCGCAAGGTGCAGAGATTCTTGTCCCAGCCCTTCCATGTTGCGGAGAATTTTACGGGCGTTCCCGGCGTGTATGTGCCGATTGCCGAGACCATCCGCGGCTTCAAGGCCATCTTAAACGGCGAGATGGACGATTGTCCGGAAAATGCTTTCTTTAACGTCGGAACCATAGACGAGGTTCGCAAGAAGGCAGAGAGTTTGTAAAGGTAATGCTTGTAAGGAGACGCTTGCATGAACACGTTTCATCTGCAGATCATCACCTGTGACCGTGTGTTTTTCGACGGCGAGTGTGAGTCGCTCATCTTCCCGGGATTCGACGGGCAGATCGAGATTCTGGCGCATCATGCGCC
Organism: uncultured Lachnospiraceae bacterium; assembly: GCA_902783725.1. Taxonomy (GTDB): domain Bacteria; phylum Bacillota; class Clostridia; order Lachnospirales; family Lachnospiraceae; genus ISDg. The sequence continues at coordinate 4,576 of CACZRV010000032.1, forward strand.
GATGGCGACCACGGTGGCTGTCGGAGAAGTGCGCTTTCGCGATGCGGAAGGACAGATGCATGCGGTGATCGTCTCGGACGGAATTTTGAATACGGCGGACAATACGGTGACGCTTCTGGCATTTTCCGCAGAGCGGCCCGACGAGATCGACGCGCATCGCGCGCAGATGGCTCTGGAGATGGCAAGAGAGGAGATGCAGCGCAAGCAGAGCATCGTCGAGTACAACCTCTCGAGCGCGGCGATGGCCCGCGCAATGGCCCGCCTGAGCGGAGCGAAGAGCATCCATCCGGATGATTTCAACACGTGACGGGGGAGCGTATGACGGAATACAGTGACGGTTGGGAAGGCATGACCAAATGTCCTCACTGCGGCAGCTATAACGCGGAGGACAACATCTTTTGCGAGTGGTGCAGCCAGAGAATCCGATGGACTACAAACAAAACGGTTGAGGAGAAACCGGAGGAGGCGCCGGACAACCCGGTTGTGGCGTATGTTTCCGACACTGCCCCGGGCGGTAGTCCGGAAAACGGCGAATACACCGGTTTCTATCAGAAATGGGAGCAGGCCCAGGAGGAAGAACAGAGGGGGTTTCGCCTGCCCGAGTTTTTCTATGATACTCCGGAGAAGATAGAAAAGAGAGCAAAGCGACGGGCGAAAATGAAGGCCGCAGGGAAGACGATTGTGACGAAAGCCTTCGTCACCCCGGCAAAGGCCGTCAGCAAATCCCAGAGAGTCTCGGCAACACAGCTCGTCTGCTGGCACTGCAGAGCGGAGAGCCCGGCGGGAGCGACCTATTGCTTTAAATGCGGCAGCCTGCTGGATCCCGGGGAGAAGCGAAGTACATACTGTTGCTTCTGCGGCAAGGTGAACGGGTGGAATGCGGTGTATTGCCATGCGTGCGGGAAGAAACTTCCACGCGATCATAACGACAATGAAGATCATGACAATAATGACAATAGCAACGAATGATGTAAGTGAACTTGACATTTCAAAAAAGGTATAGTATATTGAGTGGGCAGTCGAGAGATTGCCCACTTATTTTCCGGGCTTGTACCGGTTTCGACGGGTGTTTTAAGATTGCGGAAGCCATTCATGTACCGGACCATGTAAATAACCGGAAAACCTAA
>CACZRV010000033.1 GCA_902783725.1 uncultured Lachnospiraceae bacterium
CGATGAGTACGGCGAGGCTGAGGAGTACGATGAGGCCGATGAGTACGACGATGAGGCTGCCGAGGCGTACGAGTACGACATCGACGACGAGGACGACGCCGGCGACGGGACTGACGAGGACGAAGACGAGGTAAGCGAGGAAGAGATTGAGGGAGACGCCAAGGCAGGCAGTTCGAAGGCATGGTCCTGGGTCAAGGAGCTGTTGTTTTTCATCGGCTGCTTTGCCGTGATCTATGCAATCTTCTATGTATTTCCGCCGTATCTGGTAAGCGGTTCGTCCATGAACAAGACGCTGACGGACAAGGCGTTCGGGTTCGGCTTCCGCTACACGACGCCGGAGCGCGGTGACATCGTGATCCTGAACACCGGGGACAAGCAGAACGGTACGGACAACAGCAACTTCATAAAGCGTGTGATCGGTGTTCCGGGAGATACCATCGGTTGCGTCTGGGAGACGTACGATCACGAGGTGACGCTCACGGACGGGACGGTGATCCCTGCGGGAGAGAAGGTTTACCGCGTGTACATCAACGGTGTCCTGGAGGAGGCGCAATATACCTACTACCAGGGAGGAAGCTATGCCCCGACGGGCGAGTGGACTCTGGGTGAGAATGAATTTTTCGTCATGGGCGACAACCGGTTCAATTCTCACGACAGCCGGGTCATCGGACCGGTGACCAAGGACGAGATCGTGTGCAAGATGTTGTTCTTCCTTTGGGGAAAACATGATTGATTTTATGCACTTTACATTCCACAGGGTCTCTGCTATAATATCTACGGTTGTCCGGCGCTAATGCGCATGACATACAAACAAAAGTTCATGAAAGGAAGATATACGTATGGCATTAGTTACTACAAAAGAAATGTTTGCCAAGGCATATAACGGCGGTTACGCAATCGGTGCCTTCAATGTAAACAACATGGAAATCGTACAGGGTATCACCGAGGCAGCCGGCGAGCTGAACAGCCCGGTTATCCTTCAGGTTTCCAAGGGTGCTCGCGCTTACGCGAACCACACCTACCTTGTAAAGCTGGTTGAGGCTGCAGTTATCGAGAATCCTCAGATCCCGATCGCTCTTCACCTTGATCACGGCGATACCTTCGAGCTTTGCAAGTCCTGCATCGACGGTGGATTCACCTCCGTCATGATCGACGCTTCCTCGAAGTCCTTCGAGGACAACATCGCTCTTACGAAGCAGGTTGTTGAGTATGCACACGACCACGGTGTTGTGGTTGAGGCCGAGCTCGGTACTCTTGCAGGTATCGAGGATGAGGTCGTTGTAGAGTCCGGTAAGGAGAGCTACACCCGTCCCGAGGAGGTTGAGGAGTTCGTCGGAAGAACCGGTTGCGACTCCCTTGCGATCGCCATCGGTACGTCCCACGGCGCTTACAAGTTCACGGCTGCACAGTGCACGAGAAATGCTGACGGCATCCTCGTTCCGCCGCCGCTCCGCTTCGACGTTCTGGAGGAGTGCATCAAGAGACTTCCCGGTTTCCCGATTGTTCTTCACGGTTCGTCCTCCGTTCCGCAGGAGTTCGTTAAGATGGTTAACGAGTACGGCGGAAACATGCCTGATGCCGTAGGTATTCCGGAAGAGCAGCTTCGTCATGCTGCAGAGCTTGCCGTTTGCAAGATCAATATCGACTCCGATATCCGTCTTGCCATGACCGGTAACATCCGCAAGTACTTCGCAGAGCATCCGGATCACTTCGATCCTCGCCAGTACCTCAAGCCCGCTCGTCAGGCCGTTAAGGACATGGTAGCTCACAAGATTAAGTATGTTCTCGGTTCGGACAACAAGATCTGATTGTAAAACAGGCAATGAAAAGGACGGCTTCCTTTGAGGGCGTCCGGTGCATTGCGCAATGAGAGCGCATTCCCCCCGAAGCGAACACTTCGGGGGGTTTTTGCAATCACCAATGCGGAAAGGGACAGTATGAGACGTTTGGCACGATGGTTCGGTTCGGTGCTCCTTCTGACGGTTTCGATGCTTCTTCTGGTCGCTTGCGATGACGAGGAGATGACGCCGCAGAATGAGAACAAGAAGGGCTTGGCATACTACGAGGCCGGGGATTACGAGAAGGCCGCGGAGTATTTTTCGCGTGCTCTGGAGCTGGACAATGCGAACCTTGAGGTCCACAACAACTACGGCATGACGTTTCTGCAGTTAAAGCGCTACGACGAGGCGCTGCGCGAGTTCGAGATCGTGCTCGTAAACAGCGCGTCCGAGGGCAGCAAGGCCGAGCGGCTCAACAAGTTCGCAATCCGCGGCAAGGGCATGGTATATCTGCAGAAGCAGAGCTATTCGGATGCCCTCACCTGCTTTAACAATGCGCTGGACATCTCCGCCGAGAAGGGCTGGGACGTCGACATATTGTTTTATAAGGCAAATACTCTCGAGTGCATGGGGTACCGCACCTCGGCGATCGACATTTATTCGGATATTCTCTCCCGCGATGCGGAAAATGCCCGCGCCTTCCAAAAGCGCGGCAATCTGTACCGCGTCGAGGGCAGATACGAGCAGGCCGTGAGCGACTATGAGGCCGCACTGTCGCTCTCGGGAGAAAGCTATTCGGCATACATCGGTCTGTACACATGCTACGTGGCGACCGGTGACACCGCCAAGGCAGAGGAGCTTCTGGACAAGGCGGCGCGCCTGCCGGTGAAGACGAACGAGGACAAATACTGCCTCGGGCAGGTGCATTTTTATCAGGGAAACTACAAGTCTGCGAAAATCGAGATGGAGTACGCGTACGACATGGGATTTTTCGAGGCGGACTATTTTCTGGGGGAGATCGCGCTTTTAGACGGACGGTACGAGGATGCCATTGCATCCTTCGAGCGCTACCGCAGCAACAGCGCGGTGGAGTCGCCTACGGTGTGCAACCAGGAGGCGGTTTGCTACCTGGCTCTGTTTGAGTACGACAAGGCACAGGAGATGCTAAACCTCGGGCTCGGTGTGCCGGGAGCGGCTGCGAGACAGCAGCTTTTGCGAAACCAGGTGGCACTGTATGAGGAACGAAACGAGCTGGCGAAGGCCTACGAGGCGCTTGCGGAGTATATCGTGAGCTACCCGGACGATGCCGACGCGGCGAAGGAATATGAGTTTTTGAAGAAGCGTCTCGGAATCGAGACGAAGTAAGGGGAGAAGGAATGTACGAAACAGAATCGGAGAAGGAAACCGTCGTATTGGTGGCCGTGGAGGAAGACCGCCCGGATGGCCCTTCGGTGACGGCGGAGGAGTCGCTTTGCGAGCTCGCCGAGCTGGTGAAAACCGCGGGCGCGGAGGTGGTCGGCCGCATGGTGCAGAACCGCGAGTCGGTGCATCCCGGGACCTATATCGGCAAGGGCAAGATCGAGGAGCTTCGGGAGCTTGTGGAGACCACCGGCGCGGACGGTATCGTCACGGACGACGAGCTGTCGCCGGTACAGATGAAGAACTTAGAGGACGCCCTCGGCTGTAACGTCATGGACCGGACGATGGTCATCCTTGATATTTTCGCGCAGCACGCCATGACCGGAGAGGGCAAGCTTCAGGTGGAGCTCGCACAGCTTCGGTACCGCTCGACGCGCCTGATCGGCATGGGCCGCGCGATGTCCCGATTAGGCGGCGGTATCGGCACGAGAGGACCCGGTGAGAAGAAGCTGGAGGTGGACCGCCGGACGATCCGCACCCGCATCGCGCAGTTGAACCGCGAACTCGCCGAAGTGAAAAAGAACCGCGAGGTGCGCCGTGAGGCGCGCATCCGTTCCGCCATCCCCGTGGTGGCTATCGTCGGCTACACGAACGCCGGCAAATCCACGTTGCTCAATTATTTGACCGACGCCGGCGTGCTCTCGAAGGACGCCCTCTTTGCGACGCTCGATCCCACGACGCGCAACTGCCGTCTGCCCAACGGGCAGGAGGTGCTCTTTACGGACACGGTAGGATTTATCCGCAAGCTGCCGCACCATTTGATCGATGCGTTCCGCTCGACGCTTGAGGAGGCGGGGTACTCCGACCTGATCCTGCATGTGGTGGATGCGTCGAACCCCGACGCCGACATGCAGATGGCGGTGGTATACGATACCCTGCGAAGACTCGAGATCGCGGACCGCAGAGTGATCACGGCGATGAACAAGCAGGACCTGGTTGCGGATGGTGCGGTGCACAAGGATCTTCAGGCCGAGCGCGTGGTGAAGATCTCGGCGAAGACCGGCGAGGGAATCCCGGAACTTCTGGCCGCGATCGAGGATCTTTTGCTGGAGGGCAAGGTCTACGTCGAGCGCGTGTACGGCTACGACGAGGCTTCGAAGCTGCAGGGAATCCGCAAATACGGGCAGCTCCTCTCCGAGGAATATGTCGCCGACGGCATCGCTGTGAAGGCATACATTCCGAAGGACCGGAAGGATCTGATGTAGCCCGGAAGGCACACAAAAAAGCACAAAAACCAGCACTATCGACAAAACAAACGGACGCCCGCAGGCTTGGCAAAACGGGCGTCTTTGCCTTATTTTAAGGGCTTTTCACGCATTTTTCGAAGGAGGCGGAACGGGTACAAAACCACAAGATATAGTGTACATTTCACAAATTGTTCAAGATTTAGTTAGTGACGCCTTGACAGCCCTATAGTGCTGTGCTACAATGTAGACAATCGCCCGCGAGGCAGTTATAAAGAGAGAAAACAGCACATAAAGGAGAGTGTAAGCGTATGATTCAGGTAGCAAAACGAAACGGGGAATTGAAGGAATTCGATCTCCACAAGATCGATGCGGCAATCGAAAAGGCGTTCAAGGCAACAAACAAGGAGTATACCTCCGACATCATCAGTCTTCTTTCACTGCGTGTTACGGCGCAGTTTCAGGATAAAGTCAACAACGGCGTGATCGGCGTCGAGGACATTCAGGACAGCGTGGAGCATGTTCTGGAGCAGACGGGCTACACCGACGTTGCGAAGGCGTACATTCTGTACCGCAAGCAGCGCGAAAAGCTGCGTGAGATGAAGTCCACCATCCTTGACTACAAGGAGATCGTGAACAGCTACGTTCACGAGGAGGACTGGCGTGTTAAGGAAAATTCCACCGTTACGTATTCCGTCGGCGGTCTGATCCTGCACAACTCCGGCTCCATCACCGCAAACTACTGGCTCTCCGAGATCTACGATCCCGAGATCCATGAGGCGCACAAGAAGGCCGACATCCACATTCATGACCTGTCCATGCTGACCGGTTACTGCGCAGGATGGTCCTTGAAGCAGCTGATCATGGAAGGTCTCGGCGGTATTCCCGGCAAGATCACCTCGTCCCCGGCAAAGCACCTCTCGACCCTCATGAACCAGATGGTAAACTTCCTCGGTATCATGCAGAACGAG
>CACZRV010000034.1 GCA_902783725.1 uncultured Lachnospiraceae bacterium
AAGCTAAGGCCGTTCACCACGGTCTTCTCTCCGTAGGACTTTTTCAGATTTCTTACTTCAAATGACATTTTTCCAACCTCCGTTGTGGATTCTCTCTTACACCACTCCGCACAGTATATCACACGTAAACTGCATTTACAACAAAACAATTCCACATTTCACATATTTTTTATTATTTTTCGGGCGGAAAATGCCCTCCGGCCACAAAAAAGCGGAGCCTGCAAAGCTCCGCTTTCCGTTTGTTTTTTGTTTTGCGTAATCCTCTCGCTCCGCGCGGATCATTTTATGGAATAGTATTTCCACTCATCGTCTTTGTACACGCCGATGATCGTTTCGCCTCTCCAGTCCGATCTGCGCCCCGCAGGCAGAACATCTTTCCCGACAACATTTAAGTCCGTATCGATGAGATCGTAGGAGACACCGTCCGCGGAAACCAGCGCGTATCCGAGGGAGTTAAACCCGGAGATGTCCACGTATTCCGCCTTGATGGAATAATACACCGGATGAACGAGATACATCTTCTTCCCGTCAAGGGATGCCGTCATCGCGTACTTATCATCGCAGTTCTCCAGAAGCCAGCAGGCGCTGAATTTCTTTGCGTCAAACCAGCGGACCGCCGGAACCTCCTCTTTCGGGGCAACGCACATGTTTTCGCAATCGATGGTGACCACGGGCGTCAGTTCTTCGCTTGAACCCAGTTTATCGAAATAATTCAGGTAACGATCGTCCCCGATATTCTCCGCCGCAAGGTAGTGCCCTTCCGGAAGCTTCGCAAGGTTCGGAAAACTTGCGATTTCCTTTCCCAAGGCGTCATACACATGGACGGAACAGTTTCCCTCCGCGTCCGCCTCCGAGGTGAACAGTCTTCCTGCACCGCGCAGTGCAGCTTCCGTGTAAATACCCGTGGTCCAATGAAAGACGTCTTCGGACGGCGGGACGATCTTCCCGATTTCATTTTCGTTACTGTCGTAGATGTACACCGTCCGCGTATCTAAGTCCGAGAAATAGATCCGGTCTCCGAGGAAGAACACCCAGTCCCTCATCTCTACGGGAATCTTCTTAAGCAGGACCTCCGTGCAGGAGATCGGGCTGCCCTCCGTCGCATTGCAGACGGAGCATGTCTTCGGCACCTCCATGGTCCGGTCGACCCACGTGTGTCCGAGAGCCTCGCCCTCCGTCGTGCCGCAGGTGGCGCAGGTCTTCGGCGCGGTGCAGGTCGCATCCCGCCAGGTGTGCCCGAGGGCCTCGCCCTCCGTCTCACCGCATTTTACGCAGTGCTTCGGCTCTGTGCAGGTGGCCTCCGCCCACTCGTGCTTTAAGCAGCACCCCGGCAGCAGCGTCAGCATGGCCGCCACAATCAACACTTTCCACAATTTACCCATACGAATCCCCTCCAAAACAACCTCTCTTTATCACAACTCCCCCGGCAAAACCGCCGGAGGAGCCCGATTTCAAACCAAATTGTGCCGTGCGCTGCGAAGTGCCCTTCACAGCTTTGCCGCCGGCTACTGAATAAACTTCACAGCGGTGCCGTACGCCATAACCTCGGCGGCCGACTGCATGATGGCGCTGGTGGCATAGCGCATGCCCACGATAGCGTCAGCGCCCATGTTCTGCGCCTCCGCGATCATACGGCGCGTCGCGATGTCGCGGGCCTCGTCCATCATCTCGGCATACGCGGTGATCTCGCCTCCGACGATGTTGCGAAGTCCCGCCATAAAATCCTTGCCGATGTGCTTGGACTGCACGGTGCTTCCCTTGCAGATGCCGAGCGGCACAATCTTCTTTCCTTCGATCTGATCCGTTGTTACCAAAAGCATATTTCTTCCCTCCAAAAGTATAGTTTTTGCCCGGGCAGCGATGCCGCCCGATTAGTATCATTATTACATCCGCCGCCCCGACTGTCAACAAAAACGTGACAAAGGGACAGTTCTTTTGTCACCAAAACGAGCTTGCTCGGTGCCGTGGCGTTCGACGGAGGCGGGCACGCCCTAAGACAAAACAATCCGAAACGCACAGAAGACATTTTCTCGCTCGCAGGAAAATGCTCGCTCGAAAAAGTTTCTGCGGTTTCGGATCAATTGGCGTTATCAAAAAACGTGCCCGCCGTCGCCGACCGCCTCGGCACAACAGGCGCAGAAGGTGACAAAAGAACTGTCCCCTTGTCACCCGCCCGCACCTCCGCCCCAGGGCCGAAGGCGCGCCCGGGAGCCTCGCGATGCCCCCTCCCCATTATCAACCTACCGTCCGTTCCCGCCACAAGAATCCCACCCCCGCTCCCGCCGAGAGGTTCTTCTTCGGAAAGGCGGCCCAAGCCGCTTCAACACTGCAAAAGGCGGCAAACACAGAGAGATTGGTGAACGAGCATGTGACTCGCGAAGGCATGCCTTCGCGAGGGCTATCTTAGCGCGCGCAAGATCGATTAGGGCGCTTCGAGGACTGTTCGAAGCGAAGCGAGCCCCGCAGAAGCGCCCTTGCCTATGAGATCGCCGCGCACGCTTAGATTCCCTGAACCCTGCGAGCGAACCAATCTTCTCTGCGGTTGCCGCCTCTTCGCTTTTGGTGCGGCTTGGGCCGCCCGTCCAAAAAAGAAATCCCCCGGCAGGAAGCCGGGGGATGGGATTATTTGACGTATTTGTCCCCGAAGTATTCGGTCATCTGGGCGTCGGACAGCCCGAAATATTTCTTGATGTCGGCCAGAACCGCCTTGTCGCGCTTGCCGTCCTTGTTGTACGTATAGAGGTAGTCCATGCTGCTGTTCCATGCATCGACCGTCTTGCCCCAGCGCGTGCGGTCAGCCTCGATCTCGGGCTGAAGCAGGTTGCGCCAGTAATCGAGCTCCTTTTTCACGTACTCCTCGTTGAGGATGGTGTTCATCAGATACGCATAGCGCTTGAGGAATGCGTCCTTGCCGCGCTTGCTGTGAACCAGCTTGTAGATCAGGATGTGGCGGTCGTTGTTCTGGATGATGCCCGAGATCGGGTTCGCCTGCGTGGCGGCCGAGGGGTCGAAGCCCCAGTCGAGGTCGTAGAACATCCAGCGCCATTTTCCGTCGCCCTCGGTGGAGTTGAAGTAGCGGATGTTTGCGAGGTCCTTGTCACCCATGTAGGAGCGGCAGATGTACCAGTCCATAAGGCTGTCGATGTCCACATGCTCCGCAAACCACTCGTAGTTCTCGTCCTTGTTGAGGTCGTTGTTCTTGACGAATTTGACGATCTCGTTGTAACTCTTGATGCTGCCCTCCTCGACGTTGCCGTAGCCCGAGATCAGGTTGACGGACCCGGTGGAAACGTTGTAGTGGGTCGCAACGTAGTCGGCGCTGAAGCGCTCGCGCAGGAAGTAGATGCCCCAGAATTCGCCGCCCAGGTACAGAACACACGGCTTGCACGCCTGGGCGCACAATGCGGTGTTGCCGATGACCATGTGGGTCATAAATTCGTCGCGGATCATGGTGCGGTACCAGTCCTCGGCGCCGCCCTTCAAGAGCAGGGAGTTGAACTCCTCGATCTCCAGGTCGTCAAACACCTTGTAGTGGAGCTTGCCCGCGCCGTAGGAGGAGCGGAAATGCACGTTGAAATTCTTCTTCGGAAGGTCGCGGCTTCCGCCGTTGTTGCCGTGGAGGGTGATTCCTGCGGGGATGGAGAATTTTTCTTCGCCGTCCTCGATCAGGGTCATCATGACCTGGGCCTCGATGCCGTTGCCCTTCTTGTTCATCTGGTCGACGCCGTTCGGGCCGATAGTGGTCTCATACGGGCCGCTCAGAACCACGATGGGAAGCGTGTGCTTCTGACCGACAACATACGTGTATGCGGCGTAATCGCTCTCGCGGCCGTCCTTGACCGCCATGGTGCGGAGCGTCGTGACGCCGGAGATATTGATGCCGTCCTTGTATACCGACGAGGACGTCGTGGGCTTGGTGCCGTCGAGGGTGTAGTAGATGGTTCCCTCGCCGAACAATGTCACGACGATCGGGTTGTCATAAACGCCGGAGGCGTAGTTGGCCTCGGGCACAGACGTGCGCGCCGCATAGCCGGAGCCGTTCTCCTTGCCGGGCGTCGGAGTGTCATAGTAGAGCCACTCGCTGCCGCTTCGTCCGTAGCTGGTGTCCTTCAAAAGGTCGGCCGGGATCTTGATGCGGTCGACAAATCCCTCCGCGGTGGAAAGGTACACCTTCTCTCCGTCGGACTTGATCTTAAACGGTGCCTGGTTGCCTTCGCCGACACCGTTGCAGTAGATGATGTAGCGCTCGCCGGGCGCAAGGGAATATGCCGGAAGCTGATACTTCTGCGGAACGTCCTTGTCGTCCGAGATCCAGTATGCGGACAGCTCGATGGCCTTGTCCGAGCTGTTGTAGAGCTCCACCCAGTCGGGGAAGGTGCCGTCAAGCTCGGCGTACTTGCTGTTCGAGGACATCGCCTCGGTAAACTGCAGGCCCGTCAGGGGCATGGTCTTCCAGTCGATCCCCGCCTCGTCTGTGGGCGTCGGCTCGTCCGGTCCGGGCGTTCCGGTCACATCGACGCCGGGCGTCGTCTTGCCGGGAGTTCCGGTTACGGTGGGGGATTTCTCCGTCCCGTTGTCGCCTTTCGACGAAAAATAGATCAGCACTCCGACGATCAGGATGATCGCCGCGATGCAGCCCCAGACAATGGCCAGCCGCCGGTTTCTGCGCCTGCGCTTTTTGCTGCTCCTCTTCGCCGCTGCCGTCCTGTTGCCCGCCGTGCTCCGGCTCGTCGTTCCCGTTCCCGAGGCGCTCCGGCTCACCGGGCGGCTGCCCTGGGTGCTCCGGTTCGTCGTTCTCCGGTCCGTATTATGGTCCATCCTCTCTTACTCCTTCCCGAGTTCCGCCGAATCCAGAAGAACCGTAAACGGCCCGTCGTTCAGCAGACGCACTTTCATGTCCGCGCCGAAACTTCCGGTCTGCACGGCCACGCCGTAGCCTTCGCGGAGTCTTTCGACTGCGTACTCGTACAATCGCTCCGCCGCTGCCGGGTCACCCGCGCGGGTGAACGACGGCCGGTTCCCGTGACGGCAGTCCGCATAGAGCGTGAACTGTGAGACGACGAGCATCTCGCCGCCGACGTCACCGATGGAGCGGTTGGTCTTTCCGTTCTCATCCTCGAAGATCCGGAGCCCCGCAAGCTTCTTCACCATCGCGTCCGCGACGGCCTCGGTGTCGGTATCGCACACGCCGAGAAGCACAAGGAACCCCTTGCCGATCTTCGCTATTTCATTTTCCGAAACGGTGACGGACGCCTCCGTCACGCGCTGGACTAAAAAACGCATTTGTGTAAAACCTCATTTTCCGGACGGACTCATTCCTCGCAAAATGCAATCTGCTCTCCGTCCATGCTCTCGATGATCGCCAGCGAATGCACGCGGACGCCCCGGGCACGGATGCGCGTGCCGCCGCCCTGGAAGCCCTTCTCGATGGCGATGCCGCAGCCCACAAGCGTCGCGCCTGCCTGGCGGACCAGATCCATCAGGCCGTCAAGAGCGCAGCCGTTGGCCAGAAAATCATCCACGATCAAAACGCGGTCGCCGGGGTTTAGGAATCGCTTCGAAACCACAACATCGTACACCTTGCCCTTGGTAAACGACGTGATCTTCGTCGAATACACATCGGCGTCCATGTTGCGCCCGGAAACCTTCTTCGCGAAGACCGCGCGGCAGCCGAACTCCTCCGCCGCCACCACAGCCAGGGCGATGCCCGACGCCTCGATCGTCAGGATCTTGTTCACGCCGGCATCCGCAAACTCGCGGTACCATTCCTTCGCCATCTCCCGGAACAGCGCCGGGTCCATCTGATGATTCAAAAAGCTGTCCACCCGAAGAATCTCGCCGTCCTTCACGATTCCCTCCGAGAGGATTCGCTCCTCCAAGCTCTTCATCGCCGCGTCCTTTCCGCCTGCTCTGCAGGCTGCATCTCCACCTTCGCAAAGGGGATGCCCTCCGCTGCCAGGATCGCCTCCTCGCGGTCCGAGCAGGTGAAGATCAGAATCTGCTCTCCGACGGTCGCAAGACGCCGCAACGCGGAGCGCAGTCGCACGTTATCATAATACACAAAGCTATCGTCAAAAACAAGCGGCAAATGCTCCCCGGCATACATTTTTTCCGCGCTTGCAAGCCGCAGCGCAAGGGCCAGCTGCTCCACCGCGCCGGTGCTTAAAAGCGTGCTCTCACGGGCCTTCGCAGAGCTTCCCGTGCGCACCGTAAACGCCTCGTCGACGGACAGTTTTCCGTAGGCTCCGCCGGAAAATGCAGCCGCATATTCGGACACCGCCCGGTTCAGCTCGGTGCCGAAGCTGTCGTGGATGTTCGCCGAGATCTCGCGGATCGTATCCTCCGCAAGCTGCAGCGCCGCCAGGTCCGTCCGCTCCGCCGAAAGCGTTCTCTCCGCCTCCGCAAGCTTCCGCTCCGCCTCCAGCATGTCGTCGGCAACGCTCTCGCCGTCCTCCAGGATCTGGGAAAGCCGCGCGATCTTCGTTGTGAGCTCCTCGGCCTCCGCCGAAAACCGCTCCCGGCGTCCCTGGTCCTGCACGCTTCTGGCAAGGATTCGCCCGCGGATTCCGCTGACCGCGCCCTCCGAAAGGGACGGCGTTTCACCCTCCGGCGCGAAGGCCGCAAGGCCTGCCCGAAGCTTTTCTTCCTCTTCCTCCAGGGCTTCCGCCGCCGCAGCGAGCCTCCGCTCCTGCTCCGCGATCTGCTCCGCCAGCGCCTCCGCGCGGGCCTTTCCGCCCACCGCGAGGTCACGCTCCGCGTGCAGGCTCTCCTCCGTCGGCATCATGGCGATCTCGGCCGCCAGCTCCCGCTGGGCATCCGAGGATGCCTCCGCGGCTTTTCTCGCCGCGCTGACCTCTTTATACCGCTTTGTCAGCTGTCTGCGGACGATCATCGCGCCCGCAAACACCGTAGCTGCCACAGTTGCCGCCACGATTCCGAGCCATGCCCTCCAGTCGGACCAGAATCCCGTGTTCTTCGCCGCATCGGCGCTCTCCCGGCTGCCCGCAATCCCGAGATACACAAGCCATGCAACCGCCGGTAGAAGAATCGCTGCCGCGGGAATCCATACGCAGGAAAGCTTCCGCCGCCTTGAGGCAATGCGCGCTTCTCTTCGCTGCACCTCGGCGCGGGCGGTTTCTCTCGCCGCATCCTCGCGCTCCTTCGCGCGCAGCAGCTCGTCCATCCGTCGCTCCCGCTCATCGATGGACGCCACGTCCGGAAGGTCCTCCAAAAGCTCGTCCCTTGTCCGACGCTTCGCTTCCAGTGCCTCGCCGGCGATCTCGTGCTCCGCCAGGTCGCTCCGGTACGCCTCGTACCGCCGCTCCCACTCCGCAAAAGCCGCCTCCTCGGCGCCGCCGTTCTCCGCGCCGAGCTCACGGAGCAGGCGTGAATTTTCCTCTTTCTGCCCGCGCACCGCCGCCAGATCCTCCGCAATGCGGTCCAGTTCCGCTGTCCGCCGGGAAAGTGCCTCAACGGTCTTCCGAAGCGTCTCGACCTCCTCCGCCGTCCGGCGCTTCTCAATCTTCTTCCGCTGTTCCGTAAGGGACGCCGTCGCCTCCGCCACGTCCAGCCCCCGGTCCCTGCTGGCACTTAAGTTGGCGATGTGGTTGGCGTACGCCGCCGCCAGCGCCTCGTCGGGCAGCGCGCTGCCCTGGGGCACCATGACCGTGTTCTCATAGCCCGAGCGCGTGAGCGCCGAGCCGAGCGCCGGCAACAGCCCGTTCTCGGCGGGAATCTCGCGCATCGAGGGGTACTGCTGCACCGAAAGCGCCTTCCCGTCCCCCGCAAAATCCCGCCAGACGCGGTACTCCTTCCCGCCGACCTCGATGTCCATCGCGCCGCCGTACACGCCCGCGCCGTCCCACGGCTTGTAGCGCCGGTACGGGTCCGCCTTCGCACGGCCCTTCTCCCAGCCGAAGAGCATCGCCGTCAAAAACTGCCGAAGCGTGGTCTTGCCCGCCTCGTTTCCGCCGGTGATCACGTTGATCCCGTCGGAAAATGTATATTCCCGGTCCCGAAGCTTTCCGAAGCCCGCCGGGTACAATCCCTTGATCTTCATGCCCGTCCTCTCCTGTCCGCTCCGACCTATAATCCTCTTGTGTTCTGCCGCAACAAAGCCGTCAAGCCCTCGTACAACGCCTTCCGCGCCACCTCGTCCGTCTCCGCGCGCTCCGCCAGGGCGTCGATGAACATACCGATGAGGTTGTCTGCATTTGCCGCGCGAAGCGCCTCCAGATCATACTCCGGAAGCGACCGGTCGACGACCTCCGTCACGTTCCCCGGCGCCGCAAGCGCCGCTTTGTCCGGCGCAAAATCCGCGTCCCGGCGTCCCGTCAGAATGAGCCGGTACAGATTCTCCCCGCCGTCCGCGGCGATCGCCGCTGCTGCCGCGTCCGCAAGGCTTCCCGCCGTGGTTTCCGCCGTCAACGCGATCTCCAGATCGCGGTACTCCCGCTTTGCAAAGGGCACGAACGTTGCCTCGGTCTTGCGCCGCCCCGCATCGTCCACGGTGATCCGCACAAGTTCATAGCCGTGGGGGCCGGTCTCGTTCCGGTCGAGAGGCTCCGGCGACCCCGGATACACGATTCCGGGCGCAAGCTCGCCGGGCTTGTGAATGTGCCCAAGCGCCACGTAATCCCAGCCGTTTCCGGCAATCTTCTTCACATCGAGCGGCGCGTCCGTCGGGTCCCCGCCGTGGGCCAGCAAAATCCGAATCCCCGGCTCCGTCGGGACGATGTCATCGTAGATGCCCTCGGTTACATTTTGCGAATGATAGCTTCTCCCGTACACAACAGTCCCGAGCGACGGCAAATACACCTTCTCCGTCTCCGCTCCCGCGAACATCGTCACCTGCGCGCCTTCGGCCGCCTCCTCCGGCGCATAGCCGTTCGCCGCGATCCACGCCGGATAATTCGACCGCGCAGAGATGTAATCGTGGTTGCCCGCGATCATCACGACGCGGGTTTTCGCAAGCTTCCCGAACTGGTACGCGACATCCTTCAACTCCCTTACCAGCGGCGCCTTGTGAAACAAGTCCCCGGCGATCAGAAGAAGGTCCGCCTCCTGCTCGTTGCACGCCGCGACCAGCCGCGGCAGACTCTCCGCAACTTCCCTCGCGCGCTCCTTCCCGACGGGAAGGTCCTTCTCCGGCTGCATCCCCAGATGCAGATCGGCCGTATGAATGATGGTAATCGACTCGCCCATACCGTCTCCTCGCATTTTCCGCGGCATCCCCGCGACACTCCGATTGTACCACATTTTCCGCATAAAGAAAAGCGCCCGGGAAGCTCCCGGACGCTTTGCGATCCGTCCTGACTGCCTGGCACGTCCTGCCCGCGGGCGCCTAGCGCTCCACGTAGCCGACCACCAGTGTGTAGTTGTTCAGCATGTCGTCCTCACTTGCGAAGAAGTGGTCGTACAGCTGGTTGTAACGAACAATTCCGGTGGAGCCGTTGCTCCGGTTGCAATTGCCGTTGTCGATGTAAAGGAATCCCTTCTCATCGTACCCTGCGATGATGAAGCAGTGCGAACCCGCCTTGCGGCTGTGCGCGACACGGACCCACAATCCTTCCGGATGCTTTGACAGAAGCCGCGCGAGGTAATCCTTGTTGGTTCCCTTCCGGCAGTTCTTCTGCGGCGTGTAATCAAACGTCACCGTGTACGTCGAAGGATCCACGTTGCGCGAACCGTACGCGTTGGTGATATCAAGGCTCTTGCGCGCATGCACGCCGTCGTTGTTGAGCTTCTCTCCGCCGGACCCGCCGACGTAATTATATGCGGAGAAGCATCTCGGCATCGCCGTAACCGACATTCCCGCAACCCATCCGTTGTTGTTGCAGTTCGCCGTCAGAATATCTCTGACGTCGTAGAAATAATCTTCCCGAAGAAGTCCGTCATACGCGAGAGCCCGGTTCATCAACTCGACAAATGCCGCGTCCGAACACCACGTGTTCTTTCCGTTCCCGTCTGCGAAGATCCGGCACGTTCCGAAATTGAACGTCGAATACTCCCCTCTCCGGAATGCGTTGAAAAATACCTGCGAAAAATCAAACTGTCGATTGACAACATCAAATCCGCATTCCCAGTGTGCATACACGTGCGTCGTGATCGTCTCCGTCTCCGCCGTCACCCGCTCGCCATCCCACGGGTCCGTATACCACCCGAGGAAAATGCACTTCGGCCGGTACGCCGGCGTCTGCTCGACGCTCGTACCGTACTCAATGGACGTAATCGTTTTTGTTTTCTGTGCCTCTCCGTTCAGAGTTCCGACATGACCGTCCGGTGCGTTGGAGTCAAAAATAACCTCCACCGTAGATCCGAGCGACACACTGATGGCGTCCGCCCGCTCGGTCATCTGAGAGAATAGACACACCAGCATCGCCAACACGATCGTTAACGACACTGCTCGTTGCTTTCGTTGCACGAAACTGTATCCTCCTGCTTGTCTGTTGCAACCCAACGACTCTTCTCTTCCCCCGTTGATCCACGGTCGAAGGGCAAGTGCGATTGTACCACAAACCACCCCGAAAAGTCAACCCTTGCCCCCTTTCGTTCCCTTTTGTCCCACCCCTCCGCGACGGATTTTCCGTCATTTCGCCCCCCGGAGGACCCCTTTTTGCAACCGAAAGCCGCTTTCAGCGCGAGTCGGGAAACACTTCTCCTCGCGCGCAACCTCAGGGAATCTAGGCTCGCGCTTCGCCCGCATAACCAAGGCCGATTCTGCGGGGCTCGCTTCGCTTCGAACAGTCCTCGAATCGGCCTATGCTCTGCTCCCGCGAGCCAAGATAGCCCTCGAGCGGCGATAACCGCCGCTCGAGTCGCATGCTTACTCGGAGAAGTCTTCCCGCCCGCGCAGCGGATTTCGGTTGCAAAATGCCCCTCCGATCGGATGACGGAAATCCTTCGCAGAAAGAGACGACCGGAAGGCAGCCCGATAGGAGGTCCGTGCCATCTCCCCCGGATAGTCCGTTGCCGAACGGCCGGCCCGGAAAAAGGGCCTGTTCGAACAAGCATATGACTCCCAACGGCGCGGCCGTTGGGAGGGCTATCTTAGCGCGCGCAAGATCGATTAGGGCGTTTCGAGGACTGTCCGAAGCGAAGC
>CACZRV010000035.1 GCA_902783725.1 uncultured Lachnospiraceae bacterium
AAACGGCAATGACAATCTCCGCGGAGGACGGCCGATGCGTGAGGAACCTGGACATTTCCCCGTTCATCGCGTGGCTGCCCTGCGGAAACACAGGGGATTTTTCGACGGAACACGCTTCCGGCTCCACATCCCAGGCGGCCAACATCTTAGAGTCCATCGACAGCGGCGCCAAGCTTTTGCTGATCGACGAGGACAAGAGCGCCACGAACTTTATGATTCGGGACAGTTTGATGAAGGACCTGATCCGCAGGGAGCCGATCACACCGTTCACGGAGCGCGTGAATGAGCTCTACAAAAACTGCGGCGTCTCCACGATCCTGGTTATCGGCGGAAGCGGCGAATACCTTGGGATTGCGGACAGCATTTTTCTTATGGACGAGTACCGGATGTACAACGTCACGGCGCAGGCCAGGGGCATGTGCGAGGCGCAGGCGCAGGTTAAGATGAACAGCGTGGCGCAGACGCGGACAAATGCAAGCCCCGTCCCCGCGGAATCCTGGCACCAGCACCGCGTTCTGCTCTCCGAGGGCTTCACGCCTTATCCGAAGCAGTTCGGCCCGCAAAAGCTGGAGGTTCCGGACGTCGGCTTCATCCTGATCGGCGACGAGAAGATCGACACCAACCTGCTGCACGACATCGCATGTCAGGAGCAGCGGACCGCGATCGGCTTCATGCTTCGGCTTATGGAGGCCCGCCAGAACGGACACACCGTAGACCTGAAAGCGGAAGTTCGACAGCTGTACGAGGAGATCGCCAAGGACGGTCTTGACATCGTCTACTCGGGCACGTTCCCGGGGTGTGAACGGTTCCTCGCCTGCCCGCGGGAAAGCGATCTGCTGGCGGTGATCAACCGCATGCGAAGAGTCAGCTACACAAAATGTTAGAAGGCGACCTGCTTTTCCAGAAGCAGGCAACAAAAAGCACCGTCTCTGCGGGGTAACCCGCGGGCGGTGCTTTCTTTGTTCTGTCTGATAAATCTGTTTTCGTTTTCAGTTGATCTTATCGACTCTGCGTTGGTTCGTCCGTTACAAAGGCTCCCCCGCCAGCTCTTCAAATTCCCGCAGGAACTCTTCCGTGGCCGCCTCCCGGAGCTTTTCGACCGTGCAACGCAGGCCGTCGATCGCCGTCGGACCGCAGTCGTCGTACACGGAGGAATCCTTGATGTTCTCGGTGAAGGCCATATTTTCCAGCGTGTAAACCGGGTCGGCGTCAAATCTGCGGGCGAGGCGCACCGCCTCCGCCAGATTTTCCCGCGCCTCCGTCTTCCGCCCCGCGAGGTCGCAGGCGCAAGCCAGGGTCAGGTGCTCCATACTGATGATCTTGTCGATGTAGGCGCGCTTGTCCGGGTCCTCCTTGATGCTCGTAAGGTACCCGATCCCCCACTGCGCCAGGCGAATGAGCTTCCCGTACTCTTTCATGTGAAAGTAGTATATCATGTGGGCGGAAATCGCCGTTACCGTGTCGGCCAACCCGTTTAAGAATGCTTTTATAACGTAGCCGATTCCCTCCCGGTCGCGCCGCTGGTCCTCGATCAGAATTTTCCCGATACCCGCGTCATTGATACCGCAGACATTGTTCTTTTTGTACTCCTCCACCGCGCGCCCGTATTCCTCCAGATGGGAGTAACACAGCGCGATCTCGTTGCGGAGCAGCACCTCGTTGATCTCGGGGTCTGTATTTTGCGGCATGAGCTCGATGGCGTGGCGATACATCTCGATGGCCATCGTCAGCCGTTCCTTGAGCTTGTACACGGCACCGGCCCGCGCGAAGCTTTTTGCCGCGCCGAACACGATCGAAAAATGATTCGGAAAACGCCGCAGCGCCCGGTCATACTCCTCGCAGACCTCCAGGATCGTCTGATACTTCTCCAGATTCGAGATCCGCTCCGCCTCCGTGTCCGCATCGCCGCCCCGCAGGGAAAAACCGATCAGTGCATCCACGGAAACCCGGAAGATCTCGGCCAATCCTGTGAGATATATAATTTCCGGCTCAGACGCTCCACGCTCCCATTTTGAGATTGTGCCGAGCGTGACCCCGAGTCTCTCCGCAAGCTGCTCCTGAGTAATTCCCATGCGCTTGCGGGCATTGCGGATATTCTCCGCCAGATAGTTCTCCATACATTTTCTCCGACGCAAACCGGCTCCCGATTCATCTTCGTAATTGCTGCACTCTGCATCATAATTGCCTCCTTCTCGCTGTAAAACCCACACACAGCCGCTGTTTCTTTCTGCAATCATGATAGCGCATTTCCTCAGTTGATTGAACACCCTATTCGTATAGTTTGTCAAATGATTTTTCTACGTTTCGTAGAATTTGCTATCCGGGGTTGGAACATACAACCGCAATCTTCGCACTTGACACGGCTGGTTTATCGTGATAAACTGACCGTGTGGGGGTTTATTGTTGTAAACCACATGTCGAATTGTTTCATTTCGGAGGTAACGGATATGAGAGACATCGAACTCGGCGCGGTTTCGGAGCGGTTTGCCGATCTGGTGTGGGCAAATGAGCCAATCCCGTCCGGCGATCTGGTCAAGGTGTGTGAGCGCGAGCTGAACTGGAAGAAGCCCACGACCTACACCGTGCTTCGCAAGCTCTGCGAGAAGGGGCTGTTCCGCAACGAGGACGGCGTGGTGAGCTCGCTGGTTTCGCGGGATGCATTTTACGCGGCGAAGAGCGAGCAGATCATCGAGGATTCGTACCGCGGATCGCTGCCGGCATTTGTGGCGGCGTTCATGTCGCGGAAAAATCTGTCCGACGCGGAGGTCTCGGAGATCCAGCGCATGATCGACGCTTATCGAAAGGGGGAGTAACATGACTGCCGTTTTCTTGCGAATTCTGAATCTGGGAATCGCCGCCGGCTGGCTGATCCTGGCCGTGGTCGCGGCGCGTCTTATGCTGCGCAGGGCACCGAAGCGGCTCGTGTGCGCCCTGTGGATTCTGGTCGCGGTGCGACTGCTCTGCCCGGTTCGGCTGGAGAGCTCCTTAAGCCTCCTGCCCGCCGCCGACCCGGTCACCGTCACGCAGGAGTCCGCTCCCGCGAAAAATGCCCCCGGCTCCGACGCTGCATTTTCCGATGGCCTTCCGGGTGTCTACCCGGTCTCCCCGGAAAATGAACCTGCAACCGTAGCCGTCGGTACCCCGCAAGGCACCGACCCGGCGCAATCGCAGCAGACACAACCGGTTGCGCAGCCGATCGACAACAGCGCTCAAATCATCGCGGGGGCCAAAGAACCTGCGAATTCCGACAGCCCCGCGAAGTCCAAAGCATCCCTCCTTCAGGCGACGCTTTCGCCCCGCGCGAGCCGCATCGCCGCTGCGGTGTGGATGGCGGGCGCGGTTTTGATTCTGGGATTTGCCGTCGTAAGCTACCTGCGGATTCGAAGGACCGTCGCGGCATCGATCGCCGTCGGCGACCGGCTCTACGCCTGCGACGACATCTCCTCGCCGTTCATTCTGGGTATCGTGCGACCGCGCATCTACGTGCCTTCCGCGGTCACCGGGGAATCGCTGTCACACATCGTCGCCCACGAGAGCGCGCACCTGCGGCGTCGCGACCACTGGTGGAAACCTCTGGGATATCTTCTGCTGGCGGTCTACTGGTTCAACCCGCTGTGCTGGCTTGCCTACGCGCTGTTGTGCCGCGACATCGAGCTGGCCTGCGATGAGAGCGTCATCCACGCCATGAGCCACGACGACATCGCTGCCTACTCGCAGACGCTTTTGGATTTCAACCGGCCGCGCCGCACCGTGGCGGTCTGCCCGCTTGCATTTGGCATGGTCGGCGTGAAGCGCCGCGTAAAGAGCATTTTGAACTATAAAAAGCCGCCGTTTTGGATCATCCTCGCGGCCGTTGTCATCGGAATCATCCTCGCGGTATGCTTCATAACAAGCCCGAAGAAGGGCTCGAACAGCGACGCCGCTCCGACGCCGACCGTTACCGCAACACCGACGCCGGGCGAGGCAACGAGCCCGACCCCGCGGATCACAGGAGAGATTATGAACGTGGAAATCAATACCTTCATCTGCCAGATCACGCAGATCGGCGCGAGCTCCTTTAAGGTCACCCCTTCGTGGATGGAAAGCCAAATGTCCCGGTTCTGCCAAATTGAGATTCCGAACGAATGGCTCCCCTCCTCGCCGAAGCCGATTGTCGGCAGCTGGCTGGAGATCGGGTTCGACGGACGCGTGGAAAATTCATCCCCGTCACGGCTTGTGAACATCTCGTCGGTTCGGCTGTATCTCACGCCGGTAAGACCGGTTGTCTCAATCGAGGAACTGCGCAAGAACAACCCCGACCTCTTCTCGATGGATGCGAGCAAGGGCTTTACGGTCGCCGTGTGGCAGCTGTCAGCGGGTTCCTACAGCTGCGCCCTGTTCTCCGGCAAAAACGTCGACCGCCGAAGCCTGATGGACGGGATTCTGTCGATGCGAAGCGCCGGCGGTTATGACCTCGCAACCATGCGCGCGATCCTGCAGTCTTATCACGTGACAAAAGAGCAGGTTGTCATTCAACATACGGGCAATCCTCTCTCGAGTTACGCCGGTCCGTTCAACGATGACAATTATGCATACGTGGAGTCGATGCTCTTCGGCGCTGCCGGAATCCACAGTTTCATGGCTCATGCCGGGTGGGTCGACGACAGCGGCGACCGTTTGTATCCGCTGTATCGCACGGCCGTCAACTATGACGAGTACGTCGCTTCGCTGCCGTTAAGCCACGCATACCCGATGCGGCCGCTCTTCCGGATCGATTCCCAGCGGGAACTGGATGCATTTTGCGACAAGGCACTGGGCGTCGGGCTGAGAGTCTCCGACGGATATGACGATGAGCCCTCCCTCCTTCAGGCGATCACCGAGAACGGTTTCGCCGGCGATTTCTACGACGATTATTCGCTGCTGATCACCTACGTAACATCCGGTTCGATCCCGAGAATCTTCGACGCGGAATGCATTCTTCTGGACGATGACAGCCTTTGCATGCGAATCGCCCGCACCGACAAATACGGCGATTTGGGCAACAGTGCAATGGGCGGCTGGTACGTCGTTGCCGCCGTTCCGAAATCCTACCTCGCCGGCCGCACCACGATTACCGCCGACTACGACATCATGAAGAAGTGACGTGACAAGGGGACAAATGAACTGTCCCCTTGTTTCCTTCTCCGGGATATGGTATAATTTCCTTTGGCGTTCATGCGCCACAACACAAGTTCATCAAAGGAGTTTACACTTATGGAACGTAGAGTCGGAACTGTATCCAGAGGCATCCGTTGCGGCATCATCCGCGAGGGAGACAACCTTGTCGACATTGCGGTTGACAGCGTACTCGGCGCCGCCGAGAGCGAGGGGTTTGCGCTTCGCGACCGGGACGTCATTGCTCTGACGGAGTCCATCGTCGCAAGAGCGCAGGGCAACTATGTGAGCGTCGACGATATTGCGGCGGATGTGAAAGCCAAGCTCGGCGGCGGCACGGTCGGTGTCATTTTCCCAATCCTCTCCCGCAACCGCTTCGCCATCGTTCTTCGCGGCATCGCGAAGGGATGCAGAAAGATTGTCCTCATGCTCAGCTACCCGAGCGACGAGGTCGGCAACGCACTGGTCACGCTTGACCAGATCGACGAGGCCGGTGTCAATCCCTATTCCGATGTGCTGGACCTCGCAAAATACCGCGAACTCTTCGGTTACCGCAAGCACGAGTTCACCGGCGTGGATTATGTCGAGTACTACTCGAATCTGATCAAGGAGTGCGGCGCCGAGGTGGAGGTTGTATTTGCCAACCAGCCCAAAACGATCCTTTCCTATACCGATTGCGTCATCAACTGCGACATCCACACCAGAGAGCGCACCAAGCGGGTTCTTCTCGCCGCGGGCGCGAAGGCGGTGTGCAGCCTCGCCGACCTGATGACAAAGCCCGTGAACGGCAGCGGCTTCAATGAGCGCTACGGCCTTCTCGGCTCCAACAAATCCACCGAGGACAAGGTCAAGCTCTTCCCGCAGTCCGAGGGCGCACAGAAGCTTGTCGAGGCGATTCAGACGCAGATCCTCGCAAAGACCGGAAAGCATGTCGAGGTCATGGTGTACGGCGACGGCGCCTTCAAGGATCCCCAAGGCAAGATCTGGGAGCTCGCCGATCCGGTGGTGAGTCCTGCATTCACCGACGGCCTCATCGGAACGCCGAACGAGCTGAAACTGAAATATCTCGCGGACAATGATTTTGCGAATCTCTCCGGAGAGGCGCTGCGCGATGCGATCTCCGCGAGCATCAAGGCCAAGGAAGGCAGCCTGGTGGGCAACATGGCATCCCAGGGCACGACGCCCCGCCAGCTCACGGACCTCATCGGCTCGCTTTGCGACCTCACGTCCGGCTCGGGCGACAAGGGCACGCCGATCATCCTGATCCAGGGATATTTTGACAACTATACCACGATGTAAAATGCAAACGGCCGGCAGTCCCTCGACTGGCGGCCGTTACTGTAAGGGGGCATCTCATGAACTACAAACTTACCGTACTGATCCTTTTGTGCATTGTTTTCGTCTACAAGCTTCTGCTCACACTTCTCAAGCTCCGCTCGACACACAACGCGATCCCCGCGAACGTGGCGGACATCTACGACGCGGAGACCTACAAAAAATGGTGTGCGTACCGCACCGAAAAATGCCGCCTCATCATCCTCGAGTCCATCGTCTGTCTCGCTGTGGACTTTGTTCTGATAGCGACGGATGCGTATGCCGCATTTGCCGGGCTCTTCCCGAAGACCGTGTTCTGGCAGCTCTTCGCGGTGCTTCTTCTTTCGTCGCTCACCGTTATTGCAACGCTGCCCTTCACGTACTATGACACCATGAAGATCGAGGAGCGGTACGGCTTTAACCGCACCAAACACGGCACGTTCGTCGCCGACCAGCTGAAGGAGTTCCTCATCTCTCTGGGCATTCTCACGTTTATCACGTGGATCCTGGCAGTTTTGTACCGCTGGCTCGGGGACTGGATGATCGTTGCATTTGCCGCGGTTCTGTGCCTGCTGGTTCTCGGAATCACGTTCCTCTATCCGCTCTTAAGCCGCGCCTTCAACAAGTTCACTCCCCTCGAGGAGGGCGAGCTTCGGGACAAGCTCACGGCGCTTCTCACAAAGCACGGCTACCACGTGCGCGCCATCGAGGTGATGGACGGCTCCCGCCGCTCCACCAAGGCCAACGCCTACTTCGCGGGCTTCGGCAAATCCAAATCCATCGTCCTCTACGATACTCTCATCGACAAGCTTTCGCCCGATGAGATCTGCGCCGTCTTCGCCCACGAGCTCGGGCACGGCGTGCACAAGGACACCCTGAAGGGCCAGCTCATCTCCATCCTGCAGATGGGGCTTCTGTCGGTGCTGGCATGGCTCACGATCCGCACCGCCTCGCTGTATCCGCAGTTCGGCTTCGACGAAGTCAACTACGGTTTCGCGGTGCTTTTGATCCTCTCGGTGGAATTTGCCCTGATCGCACCGCTGTACGGCATTGCGGCCAACGCTCTCTCGCGCCGCCAGGAATACCGCGCCGACAACTTCGCCGCAAAGGAAGGCTACGGCGAGGCTCTCATTTCCGGCCTCAAGAAACTTGTGCAGATCGACTTCGGCGACGTTGCTCCGTCCCCTCTGCTGATCCTTCTGGAATACAGCCATCCGTCGCTCTCGCAGCGAATCACGGCGCTCGAGGGGCTCAAAAAAGACTAAAACCAAACGCATCTTCTCACATACGTGTCTCAGCGCTAAAAAGGGCAATCCGCCGTGGATTGCCCTTTAACTCTAATATAATATATTACAAATCAGATAAATGTTGCCTGTCAACACTGTCGCGCTGTACAACACCACAAAGTACATTAAAAAAGGGCAGTTTCCGAAGAACTGCCCTCTTTTAATCTTCATTTTCCGCTCACTCGTTCCCTTGCTGAAACAGCTCATCCTTCACCTCCGGGGTCATCGGCAAGACTTTCCAGTCCGGCAAGTCCGTGAACTCGGTGTAAAAAAGCAGATACGTTTCCTTGCCGTTGATCAGCTCGTGCGAGAAGTATGCCTCCGTCACGGAATGCGTCGCTCCCGAGGCGCTGTTTAAGATCATGTTCGCATCCACCGGATTCACCTTGCTGAAGCCGTAACCCTGGATGCTCAGCCGTTTAACCTCCGGCATGTCCTCCGGAAAGCGGCTGTCCTCCGGCATGTTGAAGTACATCTTCAGATACTTCTCCGCCCGCACATCGGTAAAATGCTCGTTCCGACGCAAAAACAGCTCGGTTCGGGCAAACGATATGTATTCCTCAACCTCACCGACTTCGTTGTCGTTGTCCGGCGTGAGATCGAAAATTCCGAAGAAGCCCTTGTTCATGTTCTTGTCAAAGAACGAAAAATGAACAAACACCGCCCCGATCACAACCACAACCAGCAGGATACCGGCACCGATCAGTTTCCTTCGAAAGTTCTTCCGCTGCTTCGCGAGATAGCTCGCCTTCTCCTCGTCCGAAAGCTCTTCCCACGTTCTCGTATTTTTCATATCTACCCCCATGCACGATGCACGTGCGCACGCTCCGAAATCAGATCCGGAAACACTTCTGTATCGCCTTCTGATCGCCGAGAACCAGCAGAGTCATGTCCTCGTCGAGCTGCGTGTCCGGCGTGATGAAAAGGCTCATCCTGCCGTCCCGCTTGATGGCCAGAATGCTGATGCCGAATTTCTTACGGATGTCGATATTCCCGACCGTGCGGCCGACCCAGTTCTCCGGCACCGTCACCTCGAAGATGGCGTTGGAATCGTCAAGCTTGATATAGTCGCGAATGTGGTCGGACGCGTAACGGATGGCAGCCCATTCGGCGACCTGCTTCTCCGGGTTGATGACTTCGTCCGCGCCGTTTCGCAAGAGGAATTTAGCCTGAACCTCGCGGTCCGCGCGGGACACGACAACCTTGGCGCCGAGCTCCTTCAAAAGGGAGGTCGTCTCCAGCGAGCTCTGGAAGTCGCCGCCGATGCCCACGATGCAGACATCGTAGTTGTAAACGCCGAGTGTCCGCAAAAAAGCCTCGTTCGTGCTGTCACCGATCTGCGCGTCCGTGACGTACGGCAGGATGCTGTTGATGCGCGATTCGTTGCGGTCCACCGCCATGATCTGATGGCCGAGCTCGTTAAGCTTTCTCGCCATCATGAAACCGAAATTGTTGACACCGATCAAAAGAATGGATTTCATCATTTTCCTCCGTTAACCGACAATAATCTTTTCCTCCGGGCATTTTGACACTTCCGCGTTTCTGCCCGAAACCGCCGCATAGATGAGCGTCAATCCGCCCACGCGGCCGAAGAACATCAGGATCATCAGAATGATGCGGGACAACGTGCCGAGCGTCGGCGTGAGCCCCAAGGAGAGTCCGACCGTAGCGATTGCGGACCCGGTTTCAAAGATGCACTTCTCAAGCGAAATGCCCTCGACAGCGCTGATGATCGACGCGCTGAGCAATGCCAGAAATAAGTACAGCACCAGAATGGTGGAGGCGCTCTTGACGGTTCCGTCGTCGATGCGGCGTCCGAACATCTGGGCGTTCTTGCGGCGGCGGAACACCGTCGTCGCGTTGGCGATCAATACCGCCAGGGTGGTCGTCTTCATACCGCCGGCCGTGGATCCCGGGGATCCGCCGATCAGCATGAGGAAGATCACCAGCATGCGGCCGATGCCCGTAAGGGCCGAGAGGTCCGACGTGTTGAAGCCGGCCGTACGCGGCGTCGTCGCCTGGAACAAGGACAGGCAGATGCGGTCTTTCATGGGCTCCCCGGCGTACTCGCCGAAGAAGAACCAGAGCATCGGCAGAACGATCAGCACGGCCGACGTCACCAGGACAACCTTGCTCTGCATGCGATAGCGCTTAAAATGCAGCTTGTGCTCGCGGATGTCCCCCCAGGTGAGGAATCCGATGCCGCCGATGATGATCAGAAGGCAGATGGGAATCACTATTCCGGGATTGCCCGCCAGCCCCGTGAGGGAGGAGAACTGCCCCGTCCGGCTTCCCATGAGGTCAAAGCCCGCGTTGCAAAATGCCGAGATCGAGTGGAAAAAGGACATCCAGATGCCCGCCCAGCCGTACTCGGAACAGAAGGACGGGAGCAGGATGAGCGCACCGGCCAGCTCAAACAAAAACACCGCCCGGACCGCGAACACCGCGAGATGCGTGACACCTCCGATCTGCTGTGCGGAGATGCTGTCCTGCAGGGTGCTTCGCTGCATCAGCGAAAGCTTCTTGCCGGAAATGCTCGCGATGAACAATGCGACGGCGATGACGCCGATACCGCCGATCTGGATCAGGACAAGGATGATTCCCTGCCCGAACGCCGACCAGTATGTCGCGGTGTCCTGCACCACAAGACCCGTCACGCACACCGCAGACGTCGAGGTGAACAATGCATCCCCGAAGGATGTCCACGACCTGCTCTGTGCGGCAATGGGAAGCGTCAATAAAAGCGCTCCCACGAAGATGACCCCGGCGAAGCCGAGGATGATGATCTGAAACGAAGAAAGCCTTCTCCGAAGTCCTGTACCGGGCATCCCGATCCCCCTTATTTTCTGCGTTTTTTGCCTTTTTTGTTCGACTTTGCGACCGCCTGAGAGGCAAAACCCTTGCGGTACACTAAGACAACATCGTCCTTCTTGATCTCCGTGGAGCCGTCGGGGATGATCATGCGCCCGTTTCTCTCGATGGAGACGATCAACTCCTGGCGGCTGATATCGATGTTGCGGATCAGCTGCCCCTCCCACGGATGCTCTGCGCCGATGACGATCTCCTTCAGGTTCATGTCACTGCGCTCCGTAAAATGCGCTCCCGCAAGCACTAAAACATCGCCCTCCGCGATTACGGTATCACCGTTCGGGATCACCTGCTCCTCGCCGCGAAGGATCACCGTAAGAAGAAGCTGCGGCGGCAGCACAATGTCGCGCAGCTGCCTGCCGCACCACGCATGCCCGCCCGTCACCGAGGAAGCGATGAAGCGCACGTCGTGCTCCTCGCCCTTGGTCATAAGCTGCTTGATCTTGGTGTATTTTTCGACGAAACCTGCGGAAATGATACCCGTAGGAACCGCCACCATTCCGACGCCCAGACACGCTATGATGATCGCTAAGATCTTGCCTCCCGTTGTGTACGGATAAATGTCGCCGTAGCCCACCGTGAGGATGGCTGAGGTCGACCACCAGATGCCGGAAAATGCATTTTCAAAGCCCGAACCGGCCCCTTTCTCCAGGCTGTACATCGCAAGGGACGACGCCACCATCAGCATGAGCAACAGGCAGATGGAGGAGAACAGCTGACTCTTCTTCTCGTACAAAACGTCGGTGATAACATTGAACGCATCGTATTGCGCATTGATCTTGAACAACCGGAAGATGCGGAACACCCGCAATATCCGGAACGCCACGATTCCGCCCGGCAGCACGATGGGCAGATAGTACGGGAAGAACGTCAACAGATCGATCAACCCGTAGAACGAGATGAAAAATGCAAGCTTTGCGCCCCAGAACGACTTCTCGGGGTAGAGGTACTCCGCCGTCCACATGCGGAGGATGTATTCGATCGTAAAGATGATGATCGTGATCAGCTCGATCGCATCGAAGAGTTTGCGGTACTCAGCCAGCTCGTCGAAGGTGTCCGCGAATGTCACAAAGAGGTTCAGGCAAATGACAACGACAATGAAGATATCAAAAGCACGGCTGATCTTGTCGCGACGATCGCCGATGGAAATGACATGAAAGATCCGTTTTTTTGTCTTCTCCATAAAAACCTCCCTGTCCGAAATACGAAAGCTTGATCATTTTCTTCTGCGGCAGACTTCCTTCCAGATAGCCGGGTGGAACAGCATGAGCAGCGGGAAGAGCTCCAGACGACCCGCGATCATGTCGAAGATCAGAACGCATTTGGTGAAGATCGAAAAATGCCCGAAATTCACGGTGGGGCCGACCTTCGCGAGGCCGGGTCCGACGTTGTTGATGGTCGCGGCCACCGCCGTCAGGTTCGTCTCCAGGTCATAGCCGTTGATGGAAACCAGCAGCACCGATCCCGTGAACAGAATTAAAAACGTTATAAAATACACATTGATGGAGCGCACCACCTCGTGCTCCACAGGCTTGCCCTCGAAGCGGATCTTCTTGATGCTCTTCGGATGCAGGTACGCCGCCAGCTCCTTCTTCACGGTCTTCACAGCGATGGTGACGCGGGAGACCTTCAGACCGCCGCCGGTACTTCCCGCACAGCTTCCGATGAACATCAAAAGCACCAGGATCGTCCTCGCCACCTGCGGCCAGGCGTCGAAGTCCGCCGTCGTGAAGCCGGTGGTCGAGATGATCGAGCCGACCTGAAAAGCCGCGTGCCGCAGGCCGTCCGAGACGCCGTAGATCGAGCGGATGCTCAGAAACACGAAGAAGATCGATGCCAGGATGATCAGAATATAATTCCGCACCTCCTCCATGCTGAATGCCTTGCGGAACTGGCGGAAGAGGATGAAATAGTACGCGTTGAAATTCACGCCGAACGCGATCATGAACACGGTGATAACCCACTGCAGGTACGGCGTGTACGAGGCGATACTGTCATTGCGAACGCCGAAGCCGCCCGTGCCGGCCGTAGCCATGGAGTGGTTGACCGAGTCAAACAGGCTCATGCCGCCGGCAATCAAAAGGATGATCTCCAGAATCGTCAGCCCGATGTAGATCAGATAAAGGATGCGCGCGGTGTGACGAACCTTCGGTACCAGCTTGCCGACCGAAGGGCCCGGGCTCTCCGCCCGCATGATGTTCATGTTCGAACCGCCGCTCAGGGGCACGATTGCCAGAAGGAACACAAGGATTCCCATACCGCCGATCCAGTGTGTCATGCTTCGCCATAAAAGCGTCGATTTCGCCAGCGCCTCCACGCTCTGGCACACCGTGGCACCGGTGGTGGTAAAGCCCGACGCCGACTCGAACATCGCGTCGATAAAGTGCGGGATCTGGCCGCTTATGTACATCGGCAGACCGCCGAAGAAGCTGAGGGCGAGCCAGCTAAGCGCCGTCGCAACACAGCCCTCCTTTAAGTAGAACACCTGGTCCTTCGGGCGCAGCATGACCAAAAGCCATCCGCAGAGCTCGCAAAATGCAGCCACGCACAGATAGTACCAGCCCACATTTTCCGAGTAATACAGCGCGGCGGCGCAGGGACCGAGCAGCAATACGCCCTCGATTCGAAGAACCGCTCCCACAATGTATGCGATCATTGCATAGTTCATGCCAAATCTGCTCCCGTCATACGCCCAGCGTTATTTCAAAATCTCCGTGAGACTGCGGAATCCCAGATGCTTCGTAACGATCATCACGGTGTCCCCCACGCGGATGCAGTCGTCACCGCTGGGGATGATGATGTGCCCGTCTCGGTTGATACACGCGATCAAAAGCTCGTCCTTGCGCTTCAAGTCGCGGAGCGGAATGTCCGTGACCTCGGACGCCTCCTCCACGCGGAACTCGATGGCCTCGACGCGCTGATCAAAGAGGTGATACAGCGTCTCGATGGAGTTGCTGCGGGACTCGTAGCGCGCACGCACGTACGCGATGATCGCCTCCGCCGTGACATAGCGGGGATAGATCACGCTGCCCAGCTCGAGGCTGTTGACAACGCTCTTGAAATTCATCCGGTTGATCTTCGTGATCACCTTCGCCTGCGAGATCTTGCGGGCGTACAGTGTCAGGATGATGTTGACCTCGTCGATACCCGTGAGGGGCACGAACGAATCGGCCCGCTCGATGCCCTCCTCCTTGAGGAGACCCTCCTCCGTACCGTCACCGTTGATGATGATGGCCTTCGGAAGCAGCACGCTCAGTTCGTCACAGCGCTCGCGGCTCTGCTCGATGATCTTCACCTCGACGCCGGAATGGATCAGCTCCTGCGCCAGATAATATGCAGCTTTGCTGCCGCCGACGATCAGGGTGTCGCGCACGCGGCGGGACTTAAAACCGAAGGTGTCCATGAATGTGCGGATGTTCCTGCGGGACGCGGCGAAGGTAAGGGTGTCGCCGCCCTCCAGGCGGAACGAACCGGACGGGATGTAGACCTCTCCGTTTCTCTCGACCGCGCACACCAGCGCGCTCACCGGGAGCTTCTTGCCGATCTCCGCCAGCGTCATGCCGGCGATGCGGTTCCCCTCGGGAATTGCGATCTTGATCAGCTCCGCCTGCCCGTGGGCAAAGGCCATAACGTCCAGGGCGGTGGGCATCGCAAGAATACGCGCCGCCTCCTTCGCGGTCTCCATCTCGGGGTTGATGACCAGCGCCAGCTTCAACTGCTCCTGCAGATATTGAACTTCCTTGCTGTAGTCCGGCATGCGCACACGCGCGATGGCGGCACAGCGGCCGACGCGCTTGGCCACGGTACAACACAGAAGATTCAACTCATCGGACTCCGTCACGGCGATCAGCAGGTCGGCCTTCTCGATCCCGGCCTCCATGAGAAGGCTGTAGCTCGCACCGTTGCCGACGATGCCCATGACATCGTAGTTGTCGGTGATCGCCTGGATCTTCCGCGCGACGATATCGACGATGGTGATATCATGACCCTCGTGCGCCAGCTGCTCCACAAGTGTCGAGCCCACGTTTCCGGCGCCGATGATAATGATCTTCATGCCCTGTTTGTCACTTCTTACACTCACGATAATGCCTCCGTAAGAGTATCTTTACTCCTGCTTTTGCGCAGTCTGCGAATCCTCCGCCCCGGCCTTCTTCCGGCCGGCCTTGCAGAGGAACAACATCAAAATGATGTAATATACCAGGATCAACCCGAACGTCACGAACGTAAGCAGCGTGGACTTCGGAGCCATTCCGACGAACACCATCAACACCGCGCCGAGCAGAATGGCGTAACTGCTGCCGATGATGAGGTTGTTTGCAGCCGGCGTCTTCAGCTGCGGGTCAACCTCGCGGAGCAAAATGACACCGGAGCTGATGGTTCCGGTCATCATTCCGTACATCGAGAGCATGCCCTCGCTGTAATACTCCGGGTACACGCGGCGGCACACAAAACGCAGGTGTAAAAATGTCACCAGCGCGCCGGCAACCGCCATCAGAAGGAACGGAAGCCACAGTCCGGAGAGCTGCTCCAGCTCGATGGAACCGATACCCGCGACGATCATCGCGTCAAATGCCAGTCCGGAGATCCGGCTCAAAAGATAATTGTCCTGCCGCTGCATGCGCACCGACAAGGCTTTGGTACGTTTCTTAAGAAGCGCACGAACCGCGATGGCAAGCGCTGAAGCAACCATGAAGTTGAAGCCCCAGATCAGGCCTGCAACTGTATTTTTCGCGCCTTCGGAGATCAATCCGACGCCCTCTGTGATCGCAAGGATCACAACGTAGGTGAGCATGTAGATGCCCATCACGATAGCCAGCTGGCGCGAGAGACGGTCGAGGGACTCGGACGGAGTGCTCTCCGTGAGCTCCTCGGGATTGTCCACGGTCACCGAACCCGCAACGGGCTCGTAGGGTCCGCGCTTGACTTTTCCCTTGCGCACAAGGTAGTTCAGATATATAACGCCGACGATGCACGCGGAAAGGTAGCCCGCGGCGGCGATGGCAAGGCCGAAGGAATGTCCTCCGGTGAAGCCTAAGTTCTCGAAGGTCGTGCCGAAGTTGTTCGCCTGTCCCGGTCCCTGGCCGTAGCCCATCGGGAGCAGGATGCCGCTTGCGCGGAACAACCCGGGCATCACCGTATACGACAGAATGATCGAGATCGCCAGACCCACGAGGCCCTGGATCATGTAGGAGCTCACGATGACCGCACCGCTCTTGGGTCCGACAAGACGGTCGTTCGTCCTGGCCTCCTCGCTCGGCGTGCGCAGAGACATCGCGATGAAACCGATGGCGATCCCGTGGTACGTGAGTACCTGAAGCACCTCGTTGAAGCGGTTGTACGCCTCGCTGTCCGTGTGGAACAGGCCGGCCTTCACGCCAACGAGTTTTACGACGAGCATCAGAAAGCCGCCGAGCACCGCAGTGGGAAGAAGGCTCTTGTGGAAAAGCTTGTAACGGCGAAGCCGGATGGCGACGATCACCA
Organism: uncultured Lachnospiraceae bacterium; assembly: GCA_902783725.1. Taxonomy (GTDB): domain Bacteria; phylum Bacillota; class Clostridia; order Lachnospirales; family Lachnospiraceae; genus ISDg. The sequence goes on from CACZRV010000035.1 coordinate 16,083, forward strand.
TGACGGCAATCACACCGAGCACGAGCACGGCATTCCACGTGGTAACTTTGGAGTAATCAATCAAATGCATGGTTGTGACCTCACATGTTTATTGCGCGCTGCGCCTCCTCATGAAGGTGCAGGTACTTTAGTGCACAAAACCGTTCATCCCCACGTAAGTCATATGTGACCAGCTCGTCCGTACAATGCGCGGCGATCGCGTTGCGCGAATACACCGCCAGCTCCCGGACATCGGTCAGCTCATTCGATTCCCCTGTTATATACACGCCGCGCCGATCCGCGCAGATCGTCCCCTCGCGCTCCCACAAAACCGCGTGGTCTTCGCCGATGCGCCGCACCGTCACGGTATCCCGGAACAGCTCCTCGCCGTCCGCCGCCTGTTGCATCCGCTCGCGAAGCGCCTCCCGCTGGGAAGCGTTCATATCCCGCATCGTCCGCGTCCCGCCGAGGTAGCCGTACACATCGTACTCCGCCTCGTAGCCGCAGGAACACCGGACTGTCTTTTTATCACTGATAAGCGTTCCGAAGGCACCGCACTCGGGGCACCGGTATAAGGTGCTCTCGATCCCGTACGCCGGGCGCCTGCCCTTATAGGCGATCCGCTCCCGCTCCTGGGTCTCATACGCATCCTCGTGAAGGTCCGCTGCGATCGCCGCATTCACTTCCTCATCGGACATTTTCCGAAGCTCCTCCGGCTCGTATACATGCACGAGATGTCCCGTCACACGGCCCTTGCGAAGCGATGTCGAAAACCGTGGCTGGGTCAGATAGCCGCCCTCCAGCCGGTACGTCACGACAGGCACCCCCGCGTGCTTCGCCATCTTGCCGGTGGCCTCCGGGATCGGGCAGGTCACGCCGTCGAAGGACCGGTTCCCCTCCGGGAACAGCGCCACGCCGCTGCCGCTTCGAAGCGTCTTCAATATGTTCATCACCGACCGCGCGCCGTCCTTGCCTTTGCGGTGCAGGATCGGATGAAAATACCGCATCAGGAACCACGTTCCGAACCCCTTGCGGGCGATGTGCTCGCTGGCCACAAAGAAGAGCTGCCGCCCCGCGGCAATCCCCACCAGGATCGGGTCCATCTCCATGTTGTGGTTCGCCAGCAGAAGGTACGGTCCCTTGATCTTCTTCAGGCTGTCGTAGCGATATCGGAACTTGAGGCGCACAAAGGGCCTCATGACAAAGCGGAAGAAGGCAAATGCCCGTTTGTACCGCCGCAGCGCTCTGCGCTCCGTGCGCTCCCGCTTTTTCCGTTCCTTCTCACGGGCTTTGTGTTCGTCCATCGGGTGTCTCCTCTGTGCGACAACTGCGTAAACTATAACTACTATATCATACCAAAAAACGCCCGTTTTTACAACAAAATCGCCGTAACAAATCCGAAATCCTCCCGAAAATGCAAAAGTCCCGCGGCAATGGCAACCGGAGTTGCATTTTCCGCGGGATTTTCACTTTGTTTTTCAGTTTTTCGGCCCCTTGCGGACAGCGGTTGCGCTGCCGCGCCGGCAACTTCGTTTACGCCATCACTCTGCGGGAAACCGCGGATGTGTAGCGGGCCCGACGAACCAGGATTGCCAGCAGCACGAACACCGCCACGAATCCGGCCTCGATCCCGAGTGCCACCGCCACCTCCGATGCCTCGAAGGGAATGTCTCCGCTCAGCATGCGGATGACGCGTACATACCAGTATGCGGGCAGGAATTTGGCTGCGGAGAGCACGCCGCTGCCGAGTAGCGACTGATCGATAAACACACCGCACAGGAAGCACATGCCGAGGGTGGAAACCTGCGTCAGGATGTTCACAATGTTGTCGCCCGGGGAAAATTCCGATACGAAGATCGCAAGCACCGCCGAGAACAACGCGAACAAAAGCGCGTTGGCAACCGCCAGCCAGAGCCGTCCGGAGTACATGGTGCTGTTGATGACGCCGCCGGCCATCACGAACACGGCCCAGATGGCGCCGACATACAGCGCGCTGGCTCCGAAGATCTGCAGCGTGTACGACTGCGGGCGGATGCCCGAGCAGTTCGTGCGATAGCGGAAATCCTTGCGGTTCATTGCGACCATCGCCGGACAGAGCGTGTTCATAATGACGCTCAGAAGAATGTATGGCATGTAGCGGAAAAATGTCAGCAGCTCACTGTTCTCGCCCTTCTTCTCGCCGGTGTCCTTCTGTAAAAGCGTTACCTCCGCCTCGTCCGAGAGCGCCGCGAGGGCTGCCTGCGAGGCTTCCTGCGTGGTCTGCCCGAGAGCCTGATACGCAGCCACGGTGTTGACAAATTTCTCAAGCTGCATCTGCATGTTGGTCGCTGCGTAGCTCACGTGGATGTTGCGGCACTCAAAGATTCCCTCCGTCTCCCCCGACGCAAGCCGCTCGGCAAATCCCTTCGGGATCGTCACGGCGTAATCCACGGTCGTGTAGTACAAAGCGTCCGTCAGGTCATCCTCATCCGCAAACGCGGGAACGATCCGGTTGCCCTTGCTGATGTACTCCGTAAGAGCGCGACTCTCCGGTGTGTCATCGAGATCCTCGATGACGAGATCCATTTTCGATTTCTCCCACACACTCTCATCGGAACCGTTCTTCGTCATAAGCAAGCCGACCAGGAAGAACAGTACGATATAAATGACAGCGGAGCCGAATTTGCTCTTGAGCACCCGTAAAAAAGCCTTAAATACTTGCATACTTCTTCCTCCTTGTAAACAGCACGCCGAGCACCGTGAACACCGCAATGTAGATTGTGATGGTGACGATCTTCGAGATGAAGCGGCGGTAATCGCTGTACATGTTCAGACAGTAGAAGCTGTCCGAGATGACGGCCACCGGATTGAACCGGTTCACCCACGGCGCCTTCGTCGCAAGAATACCCTTGATGTTGCCCATCATAAGGCCGCTTAAGAAGCACAGCACCATGGAGATGGTGATCGCAATCGCGCTCTTGCCCTCGTGCCTCATTTTCCCGATGGATCCGATAAAGAAACCGAAGGCAACGCCCAGGCAGCCGCTCAGGATCGCCGCCAGATACAAAAGCAGAAGATTTCCGCCGAAGTTCACGCGGAGCACGAACCGAAGGAATGTCACACACAGGACCATGCTGACGGACTGCGCGATGCAGCTTCCCAGAAGTCCCGCCGTGAGGTAGATCCCCTTCGGCGTCGCCGAACAGTTCTTGCGCGCGCCCAGCTGCGACTGGTTCGCCTGGTTGTTCGTCGAGACGTGCAGACCGGTCATGTTGCCGCAGATGGCAACCATGGCGATCAGGTTGTAAAAATACTGCACATACACATCGGGATTTTCCGCCGACGGCGACACATCCCGGCACGCATTCACCTCCGCAGAGAGCTTCGCGAGCACGGTCTGCAGGGCGGCCGGATCCTTCGCGAGCGTATCGCGGATGACCGTCTCATACAACTTGTACCGGGAAACGAGCTCCTGGAGCATCGTAGGGACGATGCCCGTCCGGGACACGGTCAGTTCCATGCTCTCGCCGACGGTGAGGATTCCCTCCACTTTGCCGTCGAAAAGCAGCTGCTTTGCATTTTCCTCATCGGTAAATTCGGGCGCAAGGAACGGATTTTCCTCCTCCGCCATGCCTTTAAGGAACTCTTCCGCCACTGCATTTTCCGAAGCCGTCACGACCGCAACCGGGATCGTGTCGAACAGTTCTTTGGTGTAGATGGAGCCGAACGCGACCTTGAACAGTGTTCCCAGTATGATCGGGAACAGCATCAGCCACAGAACGAACTCCTTAACGCGAAGAACCTCTTTCAGTTCGTACGCCAGATTATGTCTAAACATAGTGTCACCTCTTACTCCTTCGAATCGCGAAGCGCCGTTCCCGTGATCTCCAGGAACACGTCATTGAGCGTCGGCAGCTCCGAGTACACACGCCCGAAACCGAGCTCCGCCTCCTGCAGCACCGCGAGGATGCGGATCAGGTTGTGGCGGCCGCCGGAGCAGCGCACCGTGAGCTTCGTTCCGTCGTAATCCGTCTCGTACACATGCGGCAAATGCGCGATCTTCTCGCGGACATCCTCCGGCAGCTCGAGAATCTCGATGGACACGCTCTCCGTGTTGCGGATCATGCCCTTGAGCTCGTCCTTGGTGCCCTCCGCGATCTTGCGCCCCTTGTCCATGATGGCGATGCGCGTGCAGATCTGCTCGACCTCCTCCATGTAGTGCGAGGTGTAGATGACCGTCGCGCCTTCGCGGTTTAATTCCTGAATTCCCTCGAGGATCCGGTTGCGGCTCTGCGGGTCCACGGCCACCGTGGGCTCGTCTAAGATGATCAGCTTCGGCTTGTGCGCGATACCGCACGCGATGTTCAGTCTCCGAAGAAGACCGCCCGAGAGCTTCTTCGGACGGAAGTTCACGAAGTCCTCCAGCCCGACAAATTTGATCGCATCCTCCACACAAGCTTTGCGCTTTTCCTTATCTGCGATGTAAAGCCCGCAGAAATAATCGATATTCTCCCGCACCGAAAGCTCATCAAGCACCGCGACATTCTGCATGATCACGCCGATCTCGCGCTTGATGTCGTAGCTCGTGGGCGTCATTTCCCGACCGAACACCTCGATCTCGCCCTTGTCGAACGAGAGGAGCGACAGCAGGCAGTTGATGGTCGTCGTCTTGCCGGAACCGTTGGGTCCCAAGAGGCCGAAGATCTCCCCCTCCTTGATCTCCAGCGAAAAATGATCGAGCGCCACCAGCTCGCCGTACCTCTTCACCAGATTGTCGATTTTTACCACTGTAGGTTTCATATGTATCCTCGCTTTCCTGCGTTCTCTTTTTTATATACGTTTTTTCGGAGCCTCGGTTGCCCCGCCTTATGACATAAGAATAGCGCGGGAAAGCTCCCGCGCCAAGTGTCGGTTGTCACCAGTTTCCGATGACAAATGTCACATCCGTTATTTTACGATCTCGTCGACGGTGGACACCGTCGTGAAGGCTCCGCCGTTTCTTGCGATGATCTCCTTCATCTTCGGCAGTTCAAAGTAGTTGACATAGCAGATCAGCATCTTGTTGCTGCCCTCGATCATGCCGTAGGATTCCATGATGGTACAGGTCTTGTTGAGCTCGCGCTTGATCTCCTGCGCCAGCGTTGCCGCGTCCTTGGTGATGATGGTCACCTGCTTGACCGCCTCGAAACGGTCCGTAAAATGATTGATCACCGACGTCGCGACCACGTACACCAGAAGACTCATGAGAGCCGCATTGCGGTTGATCAGAAGGAACACCGCCAGGTACACGCACGCGTTAAATGCGATCAGTATGTAGGTCATGCTGAAAGTTCGCCCCGTCCTGTCCGAGATCTTGCGCACCACGATGTTGGCAAAGATCTCCGAGCCGTCGATACAGCCGCCGCTTCGAAGGATCAGCGACAGCCCCGCGCCCAGGATCGCACCGCCGAACACCACTGCCAGAAAATGCTCCGTATTCAGCTCAAAAGGCACCCACCGGAACAACTCAAGCCCCGCCGTGTATACTGCGGAGCCCCACACCGCGAACATGCCGAACCGCCGCCCGAGGATCACAAACCCGAGCAGCAGAAACGGTGCAAACACCGCGGCCACACACATGGAAAGGTTCCACCCCGACAGCTTGCTGATCAGAATTGCGATGCCGGCCGTGCCGTAGTCGATGGCGTCGTTCGGGATCAAAATGCACACGACGGAAAAGCTCGCCAGCAGTGCGCCGATTGTGATACCGAGCCATGCAAATGCCGATCCGATCTTCCTGCTCATGCTTTCTTCCTCCTGCCTGTCCTCGCGCTGCGGACCTTCGATCCGCCCGGCGGATCACCCGCCGCTTTCATCATACCACATCCAGCTTGTCTTGAACAGAGTCTTGTATTTCGCCGCCGATTGTTTATAATCAAGTTAGGACTTCGTAGGAGGGTACGGAATGAACCGTCTGATCGAAAAATGCGCCGTCTTTCTTCTCTGCCTGCCCGGCTTTCTCATGGCAGGCTCTGTTGCCGTGCCCGTCCTGGCGCTTCTGGTTGCCATCAGCCTGTCCGCGGCCGCGCAGCTTTTTACAGGCAGCGTCATCGCGTGGGTCCTTCTCTTCTGCGGCTCCGCCGCCTGCGGCCCCCTGCCGATCCTCCTGTGCGCCCTTCCGATGTTTCTCTATGACGCTCTCTATGAGCGCAAATGGTGGCTCGTCATCCCCGCCGTTGCGGTTGCTGCCAACATCGGCGACCTGACGGTCCCCCAGATTCTGTGTGTGCTCACCGGCCTGGCCGTGACCCTCATCTGGTACCTGCGCGTCACCGGGCTTTCGCAATCGGTGGACCGCCTGACGACACTTCACGACGACATCACCGAGAAAAATCTCCGGCTCGCCGCGCAGAACAAGCGTCTCTTTGAGGCACAGGACAACGAGGTCCACGTGGCGACCCTCACGGAGCGAAACCGCATTGCCAGAGAGATCCACGACAACGTGGGCCACATGCTCACCCGCTCCATCCTGCAGACCGGCGCTCTGCAGATCATCAACAAGGACGAAGCGCTCCGCGAGCCCCTTGCGGAGTTGAAAAATACACTGGACGGCGCGATGACAAGCATCCGCGCCAGCGTCCACGACCTGCACGATGATTCCATCGACCTCCGCCGCGTCCTCACGGAGATGGCGGACTCCGTGGACAAGCGTTTTGAAACTTCGCTGCAATACGACGCCGGCGAGCACATTCCCGGCGAGATCAAACTCTGTGTTGCGGGCATCGTGAAGGAGGGTATCTCCAACGCCGTGAAGCACTCGAGCGGTGACCGGATCGAGATCATTTTCCGCGAGCATCCCGCCTTCTACCAGCTTCTTCTCTCGGACAACGGCCGCACAGCCCTCTCCGGGGGCGAATCCGGTGAGGTGGTCACCTCCCGGGAACCCGGTTCCCGCGGCATCGGCCTGCGCAACATGGAGGACCGCGCAGGCAGCGTGGGCGGACGCATCACCTTCACCCGCTCGGCGCAGGGTTTCCGCATTTTCCTGACGATTCCGAAACAGGCCTGACGGGCTTCGATTCACTCTTTAGATCAAGGGGGATTTTGCTATGAAAATTGTTGTGATCGATGACGACCGCCTCGTGGCGATGTCTCTTCGAACCATTCTCGAGAACACCGGCGACATCTCCGTCGTCGCCACCGGCCACAGCGGCGCGGAGGCCATCGCCCTCTACCGCGAGCACCGGCCCGACGTGATCCTCATGGACATCCGCATGGAGGGCATGACCGGCATCGACGCCGGAAAGCTCATTCTGTCGGAGTTTCCGGAGGCGCGGATTTTGTATCTCACCACATTTTCCGACGATGAGTATATCATCAGTGCCCTCAACATGGGTGCGAAGGGCTACATCTTAAAGCAGGATTTCGAGGGCATCGCGCCGGCGCTCTCCGCCGTGATGCGCGGTCAGACCGTCTTCGGCGAGAAGATCATCGGCAAGCTTCCGGAGCTTATGAAGGCGCCGGAGCCCTTCGACTACGAGGCCCACGGCATCACCGACAAGGAGCGCGAGATTCTCACCCTGGTGGCCGCCGGGCGCTCCAACAAGGAGATCGCCGCGGAGCTGTTCCTCGGGGAAGGCACGGTTCGCAACTACCTAAGCTCTCTCCTCGACAAGCTCGGTCTTCGGGACCGCACCCAGCTTGCCGTCTACTACTACACCGAGATCAAACGATGAAAAAATGACAGAGGATTTTTCCTCTGTCATCTTTTTTATTTCTTTTCTTTTTCCCGCTTCTTTTTCGGTTTCTTTGCTTTCGCCGAGCGGTTCCGGGCAAATTCCACGGCGTTCAGAATGCCGACAACCAGCCACCCCACCATACAAAGCAGCAGCGGAAGCTGCCCTCTCGTCAGATACATGGATCCCCAGATGACCGCACAGACGATATTTAAAGCCGTTGTGATCAGGCTGAT
>CACZRV010000036.1 GCA_902783725.1 uncultured Lachnospiraceae bacterium
CGACGAGGATTTCATGAACGCCCTCGAGATCGGTATGCCGCCCACCGGCGGTATCGGCTACGGCCTCGACCGTCTTGCGATGCTCCTCACGGACAGCCCGGCAATCCGCGATGTTCTGCTTTTCCCGACCCTCAAGAGTCTCGACAGCAACAAGTCCGAGTCGAAGAGTGCGGCGGCAGAGGCGGCACCGGTTGCGGAGGAGAAGATTGATTTTTCGAAGGTTACCATCGAGCCGTTGTTCGCTGACACAGTTGATTTCGAGACCTTCTCGAAGAGCGACTTCCGTGCGGTGAAGGTGCTTGCCTGCGAGGCGGTGCCGAAGTCGAAGAAGCTGCTGCAGTTCACGCTTGATGACGGCAGCGGTACGACGAGAACGATTCTGAGCGGAATCCATGCATTTTACGAGCCGGAGGAGCTTGTGGGCAAGACCTGCGTTGCCATCACGAACCTGCCTCCGCGCGCGATGATGGGAATCGAGTCCTGCGGTATGCTCTTAAGTGCCGTGCACACGGAGGAGGGCGAGGAGAAGCTTCACCTTCTGATGCTCGACAACCACATTCCGGCCGGTGCGAAGCTGTATTGATCAGCGGGACGGAAAGAGAATACGGAAATCAAAAAAGCAAGCTTTACGCAAAACGTAAGGCTTGCTTTTTTTGAAGGTAACCGAAAAATTGCTTGTCAGGGCCGCTCATACCTTGCGGTAGGTGCTTTTGTCGCGCACCAGAAGATGCTCGGAGATCATGTCGCGGCGGATGGTGCAGAAGTCGTCGTGGTAGTCGGCGATGATGATGTTGACCTCGCGTTCCGTGTAGTCGCGGTCAGGCTCGAAAGCCTTCGCGATCTCCTGAAGGACGATGAGCTCCTTCTTGCGTTGTGCGGGGATGCTCTTGAGCTTTCCGTACTCGAAAAATGCATCCAGCACCTTTTTGCGGTACTCCTCATCGCGCTGATCCTGGATGGATTTTTCCTCGGAGCGCTCCCGCAGAATGTCCAGGATCGAGACGTTGAAAACGTCGCCGTTGACGGCGTAGACGGTGTAATATTGCTCCTTGCGGGAGGTGACCGCGCCGGCGTCCACCAGCTTCTTTAAGTGGAAGGAGATGGTGGCCGGGGTTAAGTTGAGGCGCTCTGCGAGACGCTCAACATACATGTCCTCCTCCATGAGGGACTTGAGGATCTGGATGCGGGATTTGTCCGCGAGACACTTGAAAAGATTGATTGCCTGAAGATCGGTCATGGCTGCCTCCTTACTCGAAAAATTTCGCGAAGCGGGCGGTAATCTCCGCCACCGCGGAAAGCTTGGCTTCCTCGATCAAAACCTTGCGGTCGTCGCCGTGGGCCTTCGCCGCCTCAAGAGAGGTGTTCCAGGGACCGGTGATCCGCGAGAAGAGCGCGGGAAATGCAGTTGAAACCGCGGCGGGGGACTGCTTTGCCGTCGTGTCGAAGACGGATCTTGCAATGTCATAGACGTTGAATTTCGCCTTTAAAATGTTGGCGTCATCGGTTCTTCCTTCTGCGGAAAGAGCCTCGATGTCGCCTGTTACAGCCTTCTTTCTTGCCTCCAGAAAGTTGTAGAAATCAGTGTTGTTCATAGTTTTTCTCCTTTTTGATTCCGTTCTTTTGAATTCTGCTTTGACGGATCCTACGGAAAAGGATTCCGTTATTTTTATTTTAATTACCATCATCACCCTCACACAAACCGCAATTAGATAACCGTCTAAATGGATAATAACAAAAGCGAAGATGGTTGTCAATATGAATTTTGCGAAAAGAGAGTTTTTCTTTCTGCCGGGCCCCGGGCGGTGCCACTGGTCAAAGATAATAAAATATGATATAATATACGGAAACATACCCGGAGGGGGGTGTAAACATGGGGACGACGGAAGAGAAGAGCACGGTTGAAGAGAAGGAACTGTGGCAGCGGACGATGACGCCTGCGGAGCAGCGGGTGCTTTCAAAGTTTCTGGCATCGCGATATCACAAGGGCAAAAAAGGCGGGGATTATTATGCGGTCCCGATCATAGCGTTGCTTGTGATCGTGTGCATTGCTGCGGGGCCAGTTGGCGTTTTGCTGGGGCCGGTTACGTGGATGGTGATCGGTACGATCCAGCTCGGAGTCGGTCTTTTGTGGCGGAAGAAACTGGGTGAACTGCAGAAAGAATTTCGCGTCTCATACGTGGTGTCGGTAATCCTCTTCATCCTCTTCGGCGCCTTGACGGTCATCATCGCCATGCTTGTAACGGATCTTATTTCCGAGTCCGTTTTGCCGCCGTCCTGGCTTTACTTCGGGCTTATGGTGGTTGCCGGCGTGCTTGCCGTCGTGCGGATACGGCTGTACCAGACGGCAATGATCAAGACGACGTACCGGTTTTCCCGGGAAGCCTCCGCGAAATGGGCGGATTACCGCGAAAAATGCTCTGCCCTGATCGGTCTGGTGGTCCTGGTCGTCGTTGCTACGATCTGCGCTCTGGAATTGCAGTTTGCGTCCCTGAGAAAAATGAAGGCAGATGGCCCGCTGGAGGTGATTCTTGTGATCTTAAGCGCCTCGATCATGAGCGCGTTCTGGGTATTGAATGCCATCGGGGTCGTTGCGTTGACATTTCTTCTGTTTAACGTGTTCACCCGCAAGATGGAAACTGCCGCCGCGGAAATGACCCTGCAGCTTCTGGAGGAAGCGGCGAATGCGGACGCGGAGGCGAAAGAGGAACCGAAGGCGGGAACATTTTTCGCAGAAGATGTTTCGGAGGACGATTTAAAGTAGAATTAAACTCCTTATGAGATACTTTCTCCGTAAGAAGAATGAGGAGGTTCGCAAAATGCGGATTTTGCTGGCGGAAGATGAGAAGTCACTGTCGCGCGTACTGGTGACAATCTTTGAGAAAAACCACTACTCGGTGGACCCGGTGTACAACGGGGAGGATGCGCTTGCGTATTTGCTCTCCGGGAATTACGACGCCGCGGTTTTGGATATCATGATGCCGAAAATGGACGGGATCACCGTGCTTCGGAAGGTGCGGGAATCGGGCAGTCAGGTGCCGATCCTGATGTTGACGGCCAAGGCTGAAGTGGAGGACAAGGTGCTGGGGCTCGACTCCGGTGCCAATGATTATCTGGCAAAGCCCTTCGACTCGAAGGAGCTTTTAGCGCGGATCCGCTCCATCACGAGAAGCCGCGCGGAGGCGGACAACAAGCTTCGCATGGGCAATGTGACGCTGGACCGCTCGACCTTTGAACTTTCCACGACGAACGGAAGCTTCCGGCTGGCAAACAAAGAGTTCCAGATGATGGAATACTTCCTCTCGAATCCGAAGCACATCATCTCCGCTGAGCGGTTCATGGAGAAGATCTGGGGATATGATACCGACGTTGAGATCAACGTCGTCTGGGTATACATTTCGTACCTGCGCAAGAAACTGGACGCGCTGGGAGCGAGCATTTTCATCAAGGCCTCGCGCAATGCAGGCTATTCGCTGGAGGATAAGGAATGATTCGAAAGCTGAAGCGCCGGTTCATCATCCTTGCGCTGACATCGCTGTTCCTTCTGCTGGCGATGATCGTGGTCGGAATGAACTGGCTCAACTATAAGTCCGTCATCAGCGAAGCCGACGAAACGCTTGGGCTGATCTCGGAAAACAGAGGTGAATTCCCGGTGTCGACGACCGGCGGACGCTCGGCGGAGATCGCCTTTGAGAGCCGGTATTTTTCGATGCTGGTGAACCCGAGGACCGGCGATGTCGTGCAGACCAACCTGGCGCAGATCTACGCAGTGGGCGTGAACACGGCAATCCGGTACACGGAGGAAGTGCTGAGCGACAACAAATACGAGGGCTTCGTCGAGGACTATCGCTTTAAGGTCAACTGGGAGGAAGGCTTCGTTCGCGTGACGTTTTTGGACCTCGGCCGCAAGCTTGAGCAGTTCAGCGATTCCCTGCTCTTCAGCATCTTCGCATCGCTGGCGGGCTACCTTATCACGGCAATCATCATCTGCGTGCTGGCCGGGCACTTTGTGCGGCCGGTGGCGGAGAGCTACGAGCGGCAGAAGCGGTTCATCACCGACGCGGGGCATGAGATCAAGACGCCCCTCACCATCATCAGCGCCAACGTGGATGTTCTTGCGATGGACATCGGGGAAAATGAGTCCCTCACCGATATCCGCGACCAGACCAAGCGGCTGGCGGGGCTTACCAACGACCTTGTGTACCTGGCGCGGATGGAGGAGGCGCAGGACACGATGCCGATGGTGGATTTTCCGGTTTCCGAGGTTGTTGCGGACACCGCGGGACCGTTTGCGACGCTTGCGCAGTCGCAGAAGAAGACGCTTACGCTGCAGATCGAGCCGATGCTCACGATGTGCGGCAACGACAAGGCCATCTCGCGGCTCGTGTCGATCATGCTCGACAACGCCATCAAGTATTCCCCCGAGGACAGCGGCATTGTTCTGCAGCTCGGGAAACAGGGCCGCCACATCCAGCTGACGGTCAGCAACATAAGCAGCGTGCCGATCGATCCCGAGAACCTCAAGCATGTGTTCGAGCGGTTCTACCGCATGGATGCCTCGAGAAATTCCGCAACCGGCGGCCACGGCATCGGCCTGTCCATGGCCCGGGCCATCGTCGAGAACCACGGCGGAAAGATCTCGGCGGCAACGCCGGACGGAAGCACCTTTATGATCAACGCGATGCTGCCGGCGTGAGGCAAGTGAATAAGAAACAGGCATGGGCTGCCCAACGGGGCGGCCCTTTTCATTTGCCGAGAAAAAAGTTCAAAAAACTTAAAGTCCTTTAAGGTATGTTTAAGACAACGCGTTTATACTGTGGTCAAATCCAAGAGAAAAGGAGATGCGAATATGAACGAGAATTTTGGAGATTATTACAATTACGGAGAGAACAATATGGATACAAATATGAATCTGACAAACGGTGCAACGCCTGCGGAACCGGTGATGCAGATGCCGGCAGTGCCGCAGATGAGTACGGGCGAGCCGAAGAAGCCGAAGAAGCGCTTTTTCAAGGGTGTCGCGATTGCATTGGGGTGTGTGATGTTGTGCGGCGCGGCAGGATTTGGCGGCGCGGCAGCGTACGATCAGTGGTTACGTCCGGAGCGGACCGCCGTTGCGGCGGACGCGGACAACAGCGAAACGCAGCTTTTATTGGGGGAACGGGAAGATAAGAAAATTGCGCTGACGTACGTTGACAAGAGCAAGGAGCTCACCGACGCCGAGATCTATGCGGCAAATGTGAATTCCACGGTCGGTATCACAACGCAGGTGACGACCAACTACTTCGGTTATCGCACAACATCGGCGGCATCCGGCTCGGGCTTCATCCTCTCGGCGGACGGCTACATCGTAACCAACTATCATGTAGTTGAGGATGCAACGAAGGTGAAGGTCACGCTCTATGACAACACCTCCTACGATGCAACGGTTGTCGGCTACGACGAGAGCAACGACCTCGCGGTTCTCAAAATTGACGCGACGGGTCTGACACCGGTAACGATCGGCAGCTCCGACAAGCTCAACGTGGGCGACAGAGTGGTTGCCATCGGCAATCCTCTCGGTGAGCTTACATTTTCCCTGACGCACGGCGACGTGAGCGCGCTCAACCGTCAGATTACGATCAACAACAACGCCATGACGCTGATCCAGACCGACTGCGCGATCAACTCCGGCAACTCGGGCGGACCGCTCTTTAACAGCTACGGTGAGGTGGTCGGCATCGTCAACGCCAAGTATTCCTCGAGCGGCAGCTCGTCGATTGCATCCATCGACAACATCGGTTTCGCAATCCCGATCGACAGCGTGATGGATATCCTCACAAGCATCATTGAGAACGGTTATGTGGCAAAGCCTTACATCGGTGTGACCGTGTACGATCTCGACAGCTCCTACAAGTCCTTCGGCCTTGAGGGTGCAGCGATTTCCGAAGTCGAGGAAGGCGGCCCGGCAGACAAGGCCGGTCTCACGGAAAATGATATCATCACGAAGGTCAACGGTACCGCCATCAGCAGCGTCGCAGAGCTCAAGAGTGCAATCGGAAAAGGCAAGGAAGGCGAGAAGATGACGTTCACAATCTACCGCAAGGGCGAAACCTTCGACGTCGAAATCACACTTGCTGTTCGCAAGCAGACGACCGAGTCGCAGAACAATCAGAACGGTTCCAAGAACGGCTCCAAGGGTTCGACGGAGGACGATTACTCCGAGTTCTACGAGCAGTGGAAGAAGTGGATGGAAGAGCAGGCCCAGGGCGGCCAGAGCGGCGAGTTCCC
>CACZRV010000037.1 GCA_902783725.1 uncultured Lachnospiraceae bacterium
CTTATAGAAAGAATAGCCGCCGGCGGTGTTGGAAATCAAAGAGAAAAAGCCTTCCATTCCCAGATAGTTGATCCAGGGATACGGAGTCTTCGGGGTAGTGATGACGTACTCTCTGCGGGAGTCATCAAAATAACCGTACTTCATCAAAGGTCCTCCTTCGGAAAATGAAAAATAAATCGCACAAGCCGGTTTCCCTCGGAGCGAAAAGCACCGAAAGCCGATCCGCGAAAACAGCGGAAACGAACCGTCGCTTTATTATAACTTATGCGAAGCAACTTGTCACGCGGAAAAAGACACGGAAACGCGGAAAATAGAAATATACGATATTTGAAGAGAAAGCCAGCAGACATGGAGATTCTTTGGTTAAGAATGGTCGGGTAATTTGTCATTTCTTCTCCAATCCCGCAGGAAGCAAAAAAAATGAAAATTGATGTGACAAAGTCACAAACATTATGTAGCATTTGTGTTATACTGCAGTCACAGAAACAAACAAGTTCTGTTGTTTTTGTATTTCATGAATAAGCTGATTCATTACTTCTCAGAAGTAATTTCTCCCCCACACAAGCTGCGTTTCATAACTTCGGTTATGAAACGCAGTAACACTATTAGCGAAAAACGAGCGAAATTAAAGGGCTCCGGAAACAATCGAGATTGTTTCCGGAGCATTTTTAATGAGCGAGATACGGATATGAGCAAGGAGCCATGTGAAACATGGCGAGATTGCGAATGCTCTACGTCGGTGCGGTATCAAGTAGGCGTCGAATTGCGGGAGCGCGAAGCGCGGAGCAATTCGTTTTTTCGCTATTAGCCGTGAATACGCAGTCATGAATTTTCCCCAAAGGTGTCGTTCATCAAAAAAAGGTGTCGTTCATCAAAGACTGGTTGCGTTTTCGCCCAAAGAAATCATAATAGATTTAGCAACGTTGCAAATGAAAATTACAGCCTAAGAGAGCCGGATCGATTCGAAAAGATCAGACTCTCTAAAAGCGATACCTTCGGGAAAGAAATCCGGTGAAAGCAGAGTATACAGCTCTTTCCCGAGAGGACAAGAAAATAAAAAATGAAAGGCAGAATAACATGCATAAAGCATCAAAGTTGCTTGCGATTTTATTTGCGGCAGTATTATTATTTAATTCCATCGGTGTTGCGGAAGCCAGCACCAGCAAGCCTACGAGAGTCTGGGATTGGACGAAGGGAGCGTATTCCTTTGAAGGAACCGCTTCAATGGAAAACCTTTATACGAATTACCGGTTTACCAATATGTCCGTAGCGACCATTAAGGTTACAAATACGTCGTCCAATGGGTCCGTTAAGGTGAAACTCAGAGCCATCGGACCGTGGTATCTCGGTGATAAGACCGTGAGTACAGTTACGGTTCCTAAGGACGGAACCACCACTTGGACGGTGAGAGATTTGGATCCCGACAAACAGTACTATATCATTTTCGAGGCACCTTGTTACTTTAAGGGGAACATTTCCAGACCATGAGGTTCAAGTTGATTCTCAAAATGGTCGGCCAGGCAGCCGACATCGGAATTCCGATGAAGTGCTGCTTTCGGCGCAACTGATACGATAAAAGAGAAAGGTAAAAACAATGAAATTCAAAAAATATTGGGGACTTTTACTGTGTGGGTTGATGATTCTCGGATTGATCGGACCGATGACCCAAACGGCACAGGCAGCGACACCGATAACAATCGGTCAGAATCAAACGGTAACGAAGACGACAGGACCTGCAGCGTCGAGCTATACGGTCACATTGACCGGGGCTTCTTCGCAAGCTCAGCTCAGGGGAAAGAGCGAATGGATTTCGTACACGAAGAAAAACGGCAAATATGAGATTACCGCGGCGTTTAATCCGAATGCGTCAACCAGAAAAGGCTCGATTATGTTCTACGAGGGAAATAAGACCTGGACGCTTCAAATCAATCAGACTTCGAACTCTCTTACCGGAGTTCCGACTTCCTATGCGGTGAGCAATGAGGCGAAGACATATTCCTTAAATGTAACGAGAGGTGCCGGCCCGGTTAAGTCGGATTCCTCCAACAAGGCATGGCTCACGACTTATGTCAGCGGAACTACGGTATACTATACTGTTAAGGCCAATGAGACAGGAACGTCGTCTCGTACCGCCAACCTTACCGTAACGGTAGGAAATATCACAAAGACGTGCAAAGTGACACAGAACAAGGCGCGGACGGACATTTCCTTCCCGTATCAGAGTGATATTGATGCCGACAACTGGACTTCAACCAGAATTGCCAAGCTGTCCGATTTTTATACAAAGCTGATCAATGGGGCGCAGAACCGCGGCGACACGAAAGCCAAGGACGCGATAACAAGAGCAAAGTACCTGACAGTGTTTTCGTGGAAATGTCTGAAGGATGTCACCTGGACATACAGTTCCGGCAAAACGTATCTGGCGGGTCATACGTATTACGGAGCACCTTACCAGCAGGCGACAAATGATTCGCCTACAGATTACATCGGATATGAGATCACGCCTCAGACGTTTGTAACCAGATTGCAGAATGCAAACGATAAGTTTTATACAAAGAGGACAACGAGCTCGGGAAATATGGGACCGTATTACGGCACCGATTGCAGCGGATTCGTGTCCTACTGCCTGGGACTTTCCTCGAGAAAGACCTCGGGAACGCTCTACAGCGATTTCGCCAAACCGGGAGCGATTCAGTCCAATATTTCCTCGGGAGATGTGCTGTATAAGTCCAATCATGTTATGCTTGTCGCAGCGGTGATTCGGGAAAACGGAACACTTAAGGGCGTTGTGCTGCTCGAGTCGAGAGCCAGAACGACGGCGTCCGGAAGAAACATCTATGTGTACTACGACAATGACGCAACTCTGCGCAAGCTGTTCAACAACGCGGACTTCAGCACTTGCAGAGATATTCTTCAGAATGTGATTGACAAGTCCAACACCGGAACGATTGCCAATTTTATAAATGCATTTCCGGCAGGAACGTATACGTTGATTCGTAAGAAATAAGAGACAAAAAATCAGGGTGTTGTACCGGCTTGACCGGTGCAACACCCTTGCTTTTGCAACGAAACTTCTTACTCATTCGCCAGCATCGTGAGTTCCTCAATCTCACAGAGCCGCACGCGCCCGCGGGAGAGTTTGACGATGCCGGTGTGCTCCCACTGCTTGAGCATCCGGGAGACCACCTCGCGCGAGGAGGCAATGCTGTTGGCGATGCGCTGGTGCGTGGTGACCACGGACGCCGTGCCCTGCTGGGAGTACTCGAACAGAAGGTGCGCGGCAAGGCGCTGCGAGAGATCCTGGAACAGGAAATTCTGCATGTCGAAAAGAATTCCGTTGAAGAGGCCGAGCACGGAGCGAAGGACAGTATTTTCAATGCGCAGATCGGAGTGCAGCATGGTCTCGAAATCGGAGAGCGGCACGATGATGGCGCGGACGTCAACCTCGGCCTCCAGCTCGTAGTTGTTGAGAACCTGCGGCGAGGGGTTGCCGCCGATGTAAATGATGTCCTCGCGGCGGCTCACGGAGATGGTCACCTGGTGCGCGGACGCGGAGACCAGGGAAACTCTGGCGCGGCCCGAGAGAAAGGCGATCATTCCGATGCCCGTGCGGCCGAGGTCGGAAATCTTCTCGCCCGCGTACCAGTCCTTGATGGTGGAGTGGGTGCGGAGCGAGTCGGCGACGGCGGGCGTGATAAACTCCCGGAACGGGAGAAGATTCAGTAAGGTTTTATAGTCACGTTCGTTTAACATGGAAAACTCCTCGATGCGGAAAATGTGCTCTCCCCCCGGAGAACACGACGATACCCCAAATGATACCATAAAAGTATCACATACGACATCCAAATTCAACCGGAAAAGGTTGTGAGAAGATGAAAACTGCGATATAATTTTACGTGACAGCCGCGGGAAGCGGCGGACAAGGGGGACCGAAAATGGTAATCGGACTGGTGATAGCAATCGAGCGGGAACTGAAGGCATTTCTCGCGGAGGGCGGAGACGTGAAGACCGTGAAAGTCGGACGGCGGGAGGCATACCGCACGACGATCAACGGCCATGAGATCTGCGCGGTCCTCTCCGGTTACGGAGAGATCGACGCGGCTGCGGCGACGCAGTTTCTGATCACTGCATTTGACTGCGACGTTGTGATGAATTTCGGCGTGGCGGGAGCGCTTCGGCGCGGACTCGCCGTGAAGGACCTCTTTGTGGTTCGCGGCGCCGTGAACTATGATTTCGATACCTCCTGCATCGACGATGTTGCACCGCATCAATACATGGAGTATGCGGATGCGGTGATCCCGGTGGACGAGGGACTTGCGAAGCTGGCGCTTGCGCTTCGGCCGGACGCAAGACCGACGGTGGTGGCCAGCGGCGAGCGCTTCATCGAAGACCCGGCGGAGAAGACCGCGCTGGCGTCTCTGGGGTGCGACATCTGCGACATGGAGATCGCGGCCATCGCGAGAGTGGCGGAGCGAAACGGCGTGAGGGCATTTTCCGTCAAATGCATCAGCGACACCTTCGACGGTGACGGCGGCGACTTTCAGAAAAACGTCGAGGCGGGTGCGGCGAAGGCCTTCGGACTGCTTCGCGACATCCTGCTTCACATTGACGATACCCCCGAACTGTGATACAATGACGGCA
Organism: uncultured Lachnospiraceae bacterium; assembly: GCA_902783725.1. Lineage (GTDB taxonomy): Bacteria > Bacillota > Clostridia > Lachnospirales > Lachnospiraceae > ISDg. Next base: position 4,642 of record CACZRV010000037.1, read on the forward strand.
GTCTAACGTCGGGGGAAAAGCCTCCGGCAACAGAGAGGAAGTCGGAGTATATGGGATATCTGATGTTGTTATTGCTGGCGATCGCACTTTCCATGGATGCATTTGCCATGTCGGCACAAAAGAGCCTCCTGCGGGAGTTCCGCGGGCGGCAGATTGCGACGGCCTGCGCCTTCTGGTTCGGTATGTGTCAGGCGTCGATGGTGCTGTGCGGGCGGTTGCTCGGCGGTTTGTTTGATAAGATCTTTCATTACCAATCCTTCATCTGGGTGCCCTGCGCGGCGCTCGGCATCGCGGGAGTATACATGATCATCGAGTCGTTGTGGACGCGGATTCCGCCGGAGCGGGATTCCATCGACGGCATGAACATGGTGGGACCTGCGCTGGCCACGAGTCTGGACGCGCTTTTGGTGGGACTGTTGCTCGTTGCGGAGGATTGGAAGCTCACGATTCTGAGCCTTTTGATCATCGCGTTCGTGACGGCTTTGGTGTCCATCTTCGGCGTGTGGGTCGGACGGCGCAAGGGCACGCGGTACAACGAGATCGTGCAGATCTTCGGCGGACTGATCCTCATCCTTTTAGGTGTGGAGAAGCTTCTGGAGAATCTCGGGGTCATCAAGTTCGTATTGTAGCAAACAGAATCGGATTTAGTGGAAACGGTCACAAGCCGGGCATCAGCAAAAGGTGCCCGGCTCTATTTAAATAACGATGTGCGTAAAGGAGAAACGGTATGGTATTAAACTATGCGGATTACGAGGCACTTGCGCGGCGTGTCATCGCGGAGGGCGCGGTTTTGTTGAAAAATGACGGCGCACTGCCGCTTGGTTCCCCTGCCCGCGTGGCGCTCTACGGGCGCATGCAGAGCAGGGAATACATCGCGGGCATCGGCTCGGGCGGACTGGTAAACATCCCCAAGCGCGTGCGCATCCTCGATGCGCTGCAGGCGGAGGAGAGCATCACGCTGGATGCGGAGCTTCTGGAAATCTACCGCGCGTGGGAGGAGGAAAATCCCCGCGAGGTCGGCATCGGCTGGGGCAAGGAGCCCTGGTCGCAGGCGGAGATGCCCGTTACGGCAGAGCTTGCGGAGGCGGTGGCGGCGCGCACGGACGCGGCTGTCGTTTTGATTGGTCGGAGTGCAGGCGAGGATCAGGACAACAAAAACCTTCCCGGCTCCTACCTTCTGACCGAGGCGGAGGAATCTCTGATCCGCACGGTGTGCGCGGCATGTCCCCGGACCATCGTCCTGCTCAACACGGGTAACATCATCGACATGAGCTTCATCGATACCTGCAACCCCGCTGCGGTGATGTACATCTGGCAGGGCGGCGTGATGACCGGAGCCGGTGTCGCGGACGTTCTGACCGGTCGCGTGAGCCCGAGCGGACACCTTGCGGACACCATCGCGTACAAGGCGTCGGACTACCCGGCGGATGCGAACTTCGGAAGCCCGGTTCGCAACATTTATGCGGAGGATATTTACGTCGGATACCGTCATTTTGAGACGGTTGCAAAGGAGAAGGTCCGCTTCCCCTTCGGCTACGGACTCTCCTATACGACATTTGCCATCGAGCCCGGCGAGTCGCAGTACGACGGGGAGTATCTCTACGTCTCGGCGACGGTGCGCAACACAGGCGCGCACAAGGGACAATGCGTTGTGCAGGCGTATGCGGAGGCCCCGACCGGAGCCCTGGGCAAGCCCGCCCGCGTTCTGGCGGGATTCATAAAGACCGGCGAGATCGCGCCGGGAGAGAGCGAGATTGTTGTGATGACCATCGAGCGAAGAGACCTCGCATCCTACGATGACTCCGGCGTGAGCGGCCACGAGAACTGCTTCGTCATGGAGGCCGGAGAGTATGTCATTTTCCTCGGGGAAAATGTGCGCGATGCGGCGGAAGCTTTCCGCTTTACCCTTGCGGAGGACGAGGTCGTAGAGGAGTGCGAGTCCGCGATGAAGCCGGTGGTTGCATTTGACCGCCCGGTGGCGCAGAAGGCTGCCGACGGCACGTATTCCTACGTCTATGAGCCGGTGCCGCTTCGCACCGATTCCTTCGGTTGCGGCAGAGGCGCGGAGCCCGCGCTTGCGGATGCGCCCGCCTACACGGGCGACCGGGGCTTGCTGCTTCGCGACGTGCGGGACGGCAAGGTTGCGATGGAGGAATTTTTAGCGCAGTTTACGAACGAGGAGTTGCTGCCGTTTGTGCGGGGCGAGGGCATGGGAAGCCCGAAGGTCACGCCGGGAACGGCGTCCGCATACGGTGGAACCAGCGAGGTCTTAAAGGCCCACGGAGTGCCCTGCGGCTGCTGTTCGGACGGCCCCAGCGGGCTGCGCCTCGACTGCGGCGACAAGGCCATGGCAATCCCCATCGGAACGCTGATGGCGTGTACCTTCAACCGCGAGCTCGTGGCGGATCTGGCGGAGCAGGTCGGTCGGGAAATGCGCCTCAACAAGGTGGACTGCCTTTTAGGACCCGGCATGAATCTTCACCGCCATCCCTTCAACGGGCGGAATTTTGAGTATTTCAGCGAGGATCCGCTTCTCACGGGCCGCATGGCGGCCTCGGTGCTGGAGGGTCTGCAGCGCGCAGGCGTTACCGGAACCGTCAAGCATTTCTGCTGCAACAATCAGGAATTAAACCGCTACGCCTCCGACTCGGTGGTTTCGGAGCGGGCGCTTCGGGAGCTTTACCTGCGGGGCTTTGAGATCGCGGTCCGCGAGGGCGGCGCATGCACGATCATGACGACCTACGGCCGCGTGAACGGCATGTGGACCTCCTGCGATGCGGAACTCAACACAAAGATCCTGCGTGAGCAGTGGGGCTTCGACGGCTTTGTCATGACCGACTGGTGGGCGGCCATCAATGAAAATGCAGCCACCGGCCGCGCGGAGACCGCCGGCGGAAGCCATACCAATTTTGCGGACATGGTGCTGGCGCAAAACGACACCTACATGATCTGCCCGGACGGCTCGAAGAACAACCACGGCGACAATCTTCCGGAGGCGATCGCCTCGGGCAAGGTGTCCCGTGAAGTGTTGCTTCGCACTGCGGCAAATGTGTGCGGCGTTTTGATGCGACTTCCCACGATGCTTCGCATGTGCGGCGAGGACGAGGAGATCACGGTGCTCGGCCGCGGTCCGGAGTGGGAGACCATGGCGGACAGTAACATTGAATACTTCACGGTGACCCGCGACACGACCATCGACCTGAGCCATGTCCGCGCGGTGCGCGGCGCCGACTATTCCTACGGTCTCGACATCGATGAGATGGGCGGCTACGAGGTGGAACTCACGGTGACCGGCGAGGGCACGGAGGCAGCGCAGCTGCCGATTACATGGTTCTTCGCGGGAATCCCGGTGTTCTCCTTCGTGTTCCACGGCACCGGCGGGAAGGAGACATCGCAGAAGGGCAAGCTCTTCTTTAATTCGAATCACGCGGTTCACCGGATGCATTTTTCGTCCGACGGCCTGAAGCTTGTGAACATGCGGCTTCGTTACCTCGGGACGTTGGCGGAATGCATGGGCGACCCTGAATTTGTGCACGGCAACTAATCAAAAGGAGCAATGAAGAAATGGTATTAAAAGAGGTTTACAAGGACCTGTTCAAGATCGGAACGGCGGTGGAGAGCATCCACGACCGCTTCGAGAACAACGAGATCGGCAATCCGGACAAGGAGGCGCTGATCGCGCGGGAATTCTCGAGCATGACCTGCGCCAACGAGATGAAGCCGGCGTACAACATGGGCTGGAGCAGCCCGGAGGCGCGGGAGGATTTTCTGCCCTACGTTATCAATCCGAACGCAAAAAGAATGCTTGACTGGGCGAAGGAGCACGGCATGAAGATGCGTGCCCATGTGATGGTATGGCACAGCCAGTGCCCGCAGGAGGCCTTCTGCAAGGGCTACAAGCCCGTCACGATCCCGACGGATCCCGCGAAGCTTGCGGAAAATCCGCGCCTTAAGTTCTTTGAGCGCCTCGACCCGGTCTGCTTCGTCGACAGGGACACGATGCTCAAGCGCCTGGAGAGCTACATTCACTCGATGCTTGATTACCTTTACAAAAACGGCTACGCGGAGATCATCTACGCGTGGGATGTGGTGAACGAGGCGATCGAGCTTGCGGACAAGACGGAGACCGGACTTCGCAACAGCTACTGGTATCAGGTCATCGGCGATGACTTCATCTACTGGGCGTTCCGCTTTGCCAACGAGGCGGTGGCGGAGTGCATCGGAAAATACGCCGATCTCTACGGCATTGACCCTGCCGACGCAGAAGGCGTGAAGCGCATCAAGCCGGTGCTTGTATACAACGATTACAACGAGTTCCAGCCCGACAAGAAGAAGGCGATCATCGACAATCTTCACCGCGAGGGCCACGGCCACGGCAGCGTGGTGGGCGAGGGCCTCTTGGGCGGTATCGGCATGCAGGGTCACATCTCCGACAACAACGACATCGACGAGTATATCACAGCGCTTCGCGATTACGCGGCATTTGCCCCGGAGATCCATATCACGGAGCTGGACGTAAAATGCACCTGCTCTAACATCAACCGCGAGTACTATCAGGCTGTATTTTACAAAGAGCTGTTCGAGCGCCTGATTGCGGAGCGCAGAAGCGGCGTAAACCTCACCTCCGTGACGCTCTGGGGCCTTACGGACGACAATTCCTGGATCCGCGGGGCGGACCCGCTGGTGTTCCGCAAGGATCTTTCCAAGAAGAAGTCCTACGATGCCCTGGTGTATGCGGTACAGGGCGGCGACCTCGGCGAGCCCGAGTATGTGAAGAGGGATCTCTCCGACAGAGTCTTCGATTTCGAGACCCCCGAGGGCACGGAGCCGAAGAAGCCCGAGGAGCTCGGCTTCAAGATGCGCGGCTTCGGCGAATGCATCTACACTGCCGACGAGGCCCACAGCGGAAAGACATCGCTCACAACGACGCCCCGCTTCGGCGAGTGGATGGGCATCACCTACGACATTTCCGATTTCCTGGGGCAGACGATTCAGATCAATGCCTGGGTGAAGAGTGCCGCAAAGGAGGTCTTTATAAGTCTGGATCGCGAGTTCCACTCGTCAGTGCTCGCGTCTGTCGAGGGAGGGGACGATTGGAAGCTTCTGCAGCTTTCCTACAAGGTGCCTACGGACCAGTATTCCGTCCGTCTGTTCTTCGGAACCAAAGAGGAGGATCCGCACCATGCAAGCCCGCTGTTCCTCGATGACCTGACGGTTTCGCTTATCGGTCAGGAGGAGAGCTTTGAGGAGGAGACCAACATCGCGGCGATCCGCGGCGCCGGTCACCTGCCGTTTATCTTCGTAACCGATAAGGAGTCCGTGGACGGCAAGGGCCATTCGCTGGGCGTAACGAGACAGGAGAAGGATGCAACGGTTTCTCTGGATGTGTCCGCGTATATCGGCAAGACCGTCGATGTGACGATGTTTGTGAAGACGTCGGACAAGCTGATCCGCATCGGCGTGGACGGCTCCGAGCCGGTGTGCATCGCCGAGGTTGCGGCAGCGGCCGACGGCTGGACCGAGATCAACGCGAAGGCGATGCTGCCGGAGGGCGCACTCTCGGCGAAGCTCTACGTCGAGACCGACGGACGCGCGGACTTCTTTGTGGATGATGTGTTTGTGAGATTGGCATAAGGGAAGGAAGGAGAAGGAAAATGTTCGGATTCCGGTATTTTACGCCTACGAAGGTGGTGTTCGGAAAGGACACGGAGTATCAGGTTGCCGACCTTGTGAAGGAGTTCGGCGGAACGAAGGTTTTGATCCATTACGGTGGCGGAAGCGTGGTTCGCTCGGGACTTTTGGCCCGCGTTACGAAGTGCCTGGACGAGGCCGGTATTGCATATATCACTCTGGGCGGCGCGGTGCCGAACCCGCATCTCTCGCTTGTGTACGAGGGCATTGAGCTGTGCCGGAAGGAGGGCGTTGACTTCCTTTTGGCGGTTGGCGGCGGCAGTGCCATCGACTCGGCGAAGGCCATGGGCTACGGCCTCGCCAACGGCGGCGATGTCTGGGACTTCTATGATTACAAGAGAAAAGCAGAGGGTAGCGTGCCCCTGGGCGTCATCCTCACGATCGCCGCAACGGGCAGCGAGATGAGCGATTCCTCCGTCATCACGAAGGAGGAGGGGCTTGTGAAGCGCGGCTACAGCAGCGATTACGGCAGACCGAAGTTTGCCATCTTAAACCCCGACCTTACGATGACGCTTCCGGATTACCAGACGGCCTGCGGGTGCACCGATATCATGATGCACACCATGGAGCGGTATTTTACGAACGGCGGCAATATGGAGATTACGGACGCGCTGGCGGAAGGTCTGCTGCGGACCGTGAAGGAGCAGGCGAAGATCCTTGCGAAGGATCCCGGCAACTACGACGCCCGCGCCGAGGTGATGTGGGCCGGAAGCCTGTCCCACAACGGCCTGACCGGCTGCGGCAACGACGGCGGCGACTGGATGACCCACAAGCTCGAGCATGAGCTGGGCGGCCTCTACGATGTGGCCCACGGAGCAGGCCTTGCGGCCATCTGGGGAAGCTGGGCGCGCTACGTGTACAAAAACTGCCTGCCTCGCTTCAAGCGCTTCGCGATCAACGTGATGGGCGTTGCGGACGAGGGAACCGACGAGGAGATCGCGCTTCGCGGCATCGAGGCCATGGAGGACTTCTACCGTGAGATCAAGATGCCCACGAACCTCCGCGAGCTCGGCGTGAAGGCCACCGAGGAGGACCTCAAGCTCATGGCGCACAAGTGCGCGGTGGGCGTGAACGGCGGTAAGGGTTCCGCCAGATTCCTTCGCGAGGAGGACATGCTGGCGATCTTTCGGATGAGCATGTAAACATCGCAACAACAGAGAATTCTCGGTTGCAGAGCGGCTTTGGTTACCGCTCTGCAACTTTTTTGTAAAAAATTGCAAAATAGTACTTGCAAGATAAAAAAGTGTGTGATATAATCCGCAACAGTTAGCCGAGGGTAACTGAAAGAGAGAAAGGAACTTGCGGCACCGGAACGGGATTGTGTAAGGCACAGCCGGCGGGTGCGCGGAGAGGAGAACCGGGTGCCTGAGGATATGACGATTGTTCGGCTCCTACGGATGGGGCGACGGCGAGTGGATGCGCAACTGGCAGGAACAGTGCTTAAAGGACGGCGCCATCATGGCTGCAGACCCTGTCATCTGCAATGACAGCCCGGACGATGCTGCGCTGGAGGAATGCCGCAGTCTGGGAGAGGCGCTGGCGTAAGGAGAGCGTCCCGGTGATACCGCGAAAGCGGAAAATGAAAGTGTTGATTATCGGCCATTGGAATCCGGGGCTGCGTACGGTCATACGCGCGCAGCCCTTTCCTGTTACAACGAGGGCGGGACGCGGATTTCAATGAAATGGCACCCCCGTTACTGTGTCGGTTCGGCGTGTTGTTTTCTTGCCATTGTTATACTATTCCGACGGGGGCCTTCCAAAGGGGCTCCCGTCAGTGTATTTACGAAAAATGTTAGGAGGATTCCGAATGCCAAGAAAGAAATCGGTCAACCACGGAAAGATCGTGGAGGCGGCCAAAAAGGAGTTTGAGCGGTGCGGCTTTAAGGAGGCTTCCATGCGGAACATCGCGGCGGAGGCGGGGATGAGCGCATCGGGGCTTTACAAGCATTTTCCGAGCAAGGAGGAGATGTTTGCAAGCCTTGTGGAGCCGGTGAAGGCGGAGTTTGAGAGAGAGTATCGCGAGCGGGAGCGCAGGGAGTACGCGGAGCTCGGAAGCGGGAAGCCGGAGATCTCGGCGGAACAGACCGGGGGAAACCGGTGGGCCATGGAGTACATTTACGACCACCTCGAGGAGTTTCGGCTTTTGGTCATCAAATCCGGCGGGACCATGTACGAAAACTATATCCACGATGTGGCGAAGCTTGAGGAGACGTCGACGCTCGCATTTATCAGCGAACTGCGCAAGAAGGGGGAGGCCCCCATCGATCTGCCGCGCAAGGAGGTGCACCTTTTGGTGACGGCGCAGGTCAATGCGGTGTTCGAGGCGGTGAAGCACGGCTTCTCAAAGGAGGAGGCGCTGCACTACGCAGATACGCTGGATGGATTTTTCATGCCCGGCTGGCTCCATGTCATGGGTGTGCCCGCGGAGGTTCTGCAGGCGGATGTGAGCGCGTGAACGCCCGGCGTTTGACAATGCGGGAAAAGATTATTACAATAAAGGTGCGAAACGCTCGTGTGGTTTCGGAAACCTTTGAAAACAGGAGGGAACGAAGATGCACAAACTGGTTTTGATACGCCACGGGGAAAGTGAATGGAACAAGCTCAACCTCTTTACCGGCTGGACCGATGTGGAACTGAGCGAGCGGGGCCGCGAGGAGGCGGCGCTGGCGGGAGATACGCTCAAGGCGGAAGGGTACGATTTCGACGTGTGCTACACGTCGTATTTAAAGCGCGCCATTCACACGCTGCAGATTGCCCTTGACCGGATGGACCGCGCATGGCTCCCGGTGGTCAAGTCGTGGAAGTTAAACGAGCGTCACTACGGCGCGCTGCAGGGGCTCAACAAGGCGGAGACAGCCGCCAAATACGGCGAGGATCAGGTGAAAATCTGGCGCCGCTCCTACGATGTGAAGCCGCCGGCACTGACCGATGACGACGAGCGGAGCGCAAAGAAGCAGGAGATGTACCGCGATGTGGATCCGGCGCTTCTGCCCGCAAACGAGAGCCTCGAGACCACCATCGAGCGCGTGATCCCGTACTATGAGGAAGTGATCAAAAAGGACATGGAGGCCGGAAAGCGCGTGATCATCGCAGCGCACGGCAATTCTCTCCGCGCCCTCGTAAAATACCTGGACAACCTCTCGCCGGAGGAGATCCTCGGCGTGAACATTCCCACGGCGGTGCCGTTAGTGTATGAGCTGGACGACGATTTCAAGGTGATCCGCCACTACTACCTTGGGGATCAGGAGGCACTCAAGGCAAAGATGGAAGCCGTTGCGAACCAGGGAAAGAAGGCCGCAAAATAACGCGGTTTCGTTAGCGAACAAAAAGGCACAAGTGTGTCTTGACTCCATCCGGCGAACGGTGTACTCTTGAGAACGCGAGAAAACATCGTTCGCCTTTGTTTTGCGATTATCGGGCTGCATTTTGCAGCCTTAAAATATGCGATGCAGTTAGCTGAGGCTAACTGCGGAAAGGAGTTCCGAATGGAACAAAACAAGAAGAACGGAAAGGACAGATCGACGCTCGGATGGGTCGTGGAGTTTGCGGGAATTCACCGCATTCACTACATCGTAAGCATCATTCTTGCGTTCGGCAGCGTTGTCTGCGGATTTGTCCCGTATCTGTACCTGGGAGACATGGTGAAGGGGCTCGTGGAGCGTACCGCGGACGAGGCATTCTGCATGGACCGGATCGCCTGGATGGCCCTGTTCTGGATACTGCACCGGCTGTTTCACTGCTTCTCGACGACACTGTCGCACAAGGCGACATTTTCCGTGCTCGCGGAGATTCGCCGCCGTCTGACGGCCAAGCTTGCACGCATGCCTTTGGGGGACGTGCTGGAGCAGTCCTCCGGAACGTATAAAAACATTATCATCGAGCGCGTCGACTCCATCGAGACGACGCTTGCACATATGATCCCCGAGGTGCTCTCGAACGCGGTGGTGCCGATCGGCATTTTCATCCTCATGCTCACCATCGACTGGCGCCTGGCGCTTCTGTCGCTTTTGAGCCTGCCGGTGGGACTCGTGTTCTTCGGCCACATGATGGCGGGCTCCCAGAAGGATTTTGACAACGCGATCCAGAAGACGAAGGCTTTAAACGACACGGCCGTCGAGTACATCAACGGCATTGAGGTCATCAAGGCCTTCGGAAAATCCAAAACCTCCTACGAGAAGTTCGTCCGCGCCGCAAAGGAGGGCGCCGACTGCTTCGTCGAGTGGATGCGCCGCTGCAACATCGACCAGAACGTGGGCATGACGCTGATGCCTGCCCAGCTGCTCTCTCTGCTGCCGTTTTCCGCATGGTTTTACATGACCGGCCGCACAAGCGGACCGGACGTTTTGATGATCATCATCTTAGCGCTCGGACTGGTGGGCCCCTTCGTGCGCGTCGCAAGCTACATGGACGATGCCAACAAGATGGGCGTCATCATCGGCGAGGCGACCGCAATCCTCAAAAAGCGCGACCTGGAGCGCCCGGAGACGTCCCTTGCGACACCCTCCGGCAGCGCCATCGAGCTTCGGGATGTACACTTCGGTTACAAAGATCAGGAGGTTTTGCACGGTGTCAATCTGAAGATCGCGGAAGGCGAGGTCACGGCGCTGGTGGGACCGTCCGGAGCAGGCAAATCCACGGTGGCGAAGCTCATCGCCTCCTTCTGGGACGTGGACGGCGGAGAGATCACCTACGGCGGCGCGGACATCCGCAAACTGGCCCTCGCGGAGTACAACAAAAACATCGCGTACGTGTCGCAGGACAATTATCTTTTTGACGTCTCCGTCATGGAGAACATCCGCATGGGCCGCCCCGGCGCCACCGATGCGGACGTGATCGCTGCGGCGAGAGCCTGCGGCTGCCACGACTTTATCAAGGATCTGGAGAACGGTTACCACACCGTTGCCGGCGGTTCGGGAGCGCACCTCTCGGGCGGCGAGCGGCAGCGGATTGCGATTGCCCGGGCGATGTTAAAGGACGCGCCCGTCGTCATCTTAGACGAGGCGACGGCCTACACCGATCCGGAAAATGAAGCTCTGGTACAGAAGTCGGTTGCAAAACTCGTCAAGGGCAAGACGCTGATCGTTATTGCACACCGTCTTTCGACGATCGCCACAGCCGATCACATCGTTCTGATCAACGACGGACAGGTGGAGGCGGAGGGCACGCAGGAGGAGCTTCTTGCGAAGAGCGCATTGTACCGTGAGATGTGGGAAGCCCACAGCAGCACGAAGGATACGGAGGTGGCATAATGCTTGCGATATTACGAAAATTCTTTGGCTTCTGCAATGAGGAGGACCGCCGCAAACTGCGGCTGTCGATGATCCTCGGAGTGGTAAGGGCGATGTTCACCGCGCTCCGCATTCCCGCGGTGGGAGTGATCGCCATGGGCATTATAAACGACAACATGAGCGCGAAGCACATCTGGGGTTCCTTCGGAATCATGTGCCTCTCGGTGATCGGACAGATCCTTGTGTCCTTAAAGACCACGATGCTGCAGTGCGAGGCCGGATACCACAGCAGCTGCAACAAGCGCATGGAAATCGCGGAACACCTTCGCTATCTTCCCATGGGATTTTTCAACCAAAACAGCTTAGGACGCATCACCAACATCACCACCAACACGATGGAGGGCCTTGCGGACGTTGCGGCCCGCGTCGTCATGATGACGACGCAGGGAATCTTAACGACCGCGGTCATCACGGTCATGATCTTCTGCTTTGACTGGAGGATCGGTGTGATCCTTGTGATCGGCGTCGTGTTGTTCGGCCTTTTCAATATGCTGATGCAGGCCTCCGCGAAGCGCTCCGCGCCGCGCAAGGCCGTGGCCGACGAGGCGCTGGTGTCGGCGGTCATCGAGTATGTGCAGGGCATTGCCGAGGTGAAAAACTTCAACCTCACCGGCAAGGAGGCAAAGAAGCTCTCCCGCGCGATCAAAAACAAGTGCAAGGGCGACACGCTTCTGGAATACTCCGTCATTCCGTTCATGACACTTCAGAACATCACCACGAAGCTCATGGGAATCGCTATGGCCATCGCTTCGGTGAAGTTTTATTTTGCGGGGACCATGGACCTTCTCTACACGATCATGATGACCGTGTCGTCGTTCCTGATCTACGAGAGTCTTGACCTGATGGGCAATTTCTCCGCGCTGCTTCGCACCATCGACATCGCGGTGACTCAGGCGCAGGGCGTTTTGGCAGAGCCGGCCATGGACACCGAGGGCGAGGACATCACGCCGAAGCACTATGACATTGAACTTAAGGATGTAAGCTTTGCATATGAGTCCCGCCGCATCATCGACAACATCTCGCTGCAGATTCCCGAGAAGACCACGACGGCCATCGTCGGACCTTCCGGCGGCGGCAAGACGACACTTACGAGCCTGATCGCCCGCTTCTGGGACGTGCAGGAGGGCGAGGTCATGCTCAACGGGCGTAACGTGAAGGAATACAGCTTTGACTCTCTGATGCGGAACTTCAGTTTCGTCTTCCAGCGCGTGTATCTCTTTGAGGATACGATCGCGAACAACATCCGCTTCGGCGAGCCCGAGGCGTCGATGGAACGCGTGATCGAGGCGGCGAAGAAGGCGCGCTGCCACGATTTCATCATGCAGTTGCCCGACGGCTATGAGACCGTCATCGGCGAGGGCGGCGCATCCCTCTCAGGTGGCGAGAAGCAGCGCATCTCCATCGCCCGCGCCATCTTAAAGGACAGCCCGATCATCATCCTGGACGAGGCGACGGCGAACGTCGATCCGGAAAATGAGGCAGAGCTTGTCAAGGCGGTGCAGGAGCTCACCCGCGACAAGACCATCATCATGATCGCACATCGCCTGAAGACCGTGCGCAACGCCGATCAGATCCTGGTGATCGACCAGGGGCGCATCGCCCAGCAGGGCACCCACGAGCAGCTGATGCGGAAGGACGGAATTTACCGCCGCTTTGTCTCCGAACGAAGCGAAGCCGCGTCGTGGAAGATCGCGTAAGGCATTAACAGTTGCCTTTGGGTTACAAAGACAGAAAGTTCGCTACGAATTGCGAAAAAGCGGTTGACAGCAACCCAAAACAGTGATAGTATCGAAAGCGAGTTAGCCGAGGCTAACCAGCGAGAATAATTCATACATTTCATACGCGTTCCCTCCCCCTTTCGCAGGAAGCGGTCACACCGCCGCTTCCGGGGGAGGGCTTCGTATGTCGAAAGGAGTCGGTTTTATGGCAGCAATGAAGATTACAAACGTATACGGTCGCGAGATTCTGGATTCCCGCGGAAATCCCACCGTGGAGGCGGAGGTTACGCTTGCCGACGGCACGGTAGCGAGAGGCACTGCACCCAGCGGTGCATCCACCGGTGAGTTTGAGGCCCTCGAGCTTCGCGACGGTGACAAGGGAAGATACCTCGGCAAGGGTGTGACCAAGGCGGTTGAAAATATTAACACCGTGATCCGCGAGGCGGTCTGCGGAATTGATGCTTCGGACACCTACGCGGTGGACGGTGCAATGATCGCGGCGGACGGAACGAAGGACAAATCGAAGCTTGGCGCCAATGCGATCCTGGCGGTTTCCATTGCTGCGGCACGCGCGGCGGCACAGTCGCTGGGAATTCCGCTGTATCGCTTCCTGGGCGGCGCTGCAGGCAACCGTCTTCCGGTTCCGATGATGAACATCCTAAACGGCGGCGCGCACGCCACCAACACCGTGGACGTACAGGAGTTTATGATCATGCCGGTGGGAGCTCCGTCCTTTAAGGAGGCGCTCCGCTGGTGCGCAGAGGCGTTCCACGCACTGGCCAAGCTTTTAAAGAGCCGCGGCCTCGCGACGTCCGTGGGCGATGAGGGCGGCTTCGCGCCGAACCTGTCCTCCGATGAGGAGACCATTGAGACGATCTTAGAGGCTGTTAAGGCAGCGGGATATGAGCCCGGAAAGGATTTTATGATCGCCATGGATGCGGCGTCCTCCGAGTGGAAGAGCGAGAAGGGCAAGGGCTTCTACAAGCAGCCGAAGTCCGGCAAGGAGTTCACATCCGATGAGCTGATCGCTCACTGGGAGAGCCTGATCGACAAGTATCCGATCATTTCCATCGAGGACGGTCTGGACGAGGAGGACTGGGAAGGCTGGCAGAAGATGACCGCGAAGATCGGCGGCAAGGTTCAGCTGGTCGGTGACGATCTCTTCGTGACCAACACCGAGCGTCTCTCGAAGGGCATCGCCCTGGGCGCAGGCAACTCCATTTTGATCAAGCTCAACCAGATCGGTTCGGTTTCCGAGACTCTTGAGGCCATCAAGATGGCGCACAACGCCGGTTATACCGCAATTTCTTCACACCGTTCCGGCGAGACGGCAGACACCACCATCGCCGACCTGGCGGTAGCGCTCAACACCTGTCAGATCAAGACCGGCGCGCCCAGCAGAAGCGAGCGCGTTGCCAAATACAACCAGCTTCTCCGCATCGAGGAGCAGCTCGGCGCTTCGGCGGTTTACCCGCAGATGGCTGCGTTCCATGTGAAAAAATGAGGATGATCCCATGTTCAAACGAGTAGCTCCGTATATCGGGGAGTACCGCAAATATACGATCCTGGCCGTCATATTTATGGCGGTCGGGATCGTGGCCAATGTGGCCCCGTATTTCTTTCTCTATCAGATCATCGCGCCGCTCTCGGGCGGCGAGCAGCAGCGCATCTCCATTGCGCGCTGCATTCTCAAGGATTCGCCCATCGTCATCCTCGACGAGGCGACAGCCAGCGTGGACGCGGACAATGAGCGGGCCATCCAGGAGGCCATCTCCGAGCTGTGCCGCGACAAGACACTTCTTGTCATCGCCCACCGCCTGAGGACGATCCGCGACGCGGATCAGATCCTCGTCATCGCGGACGGACAGATCAGGGAGAGCGGCACGCACGACTCCCTGATGGCCGCGAACGGCGCATACGCGCATCTGGTGGAGCTGCAGGCGTCGTGAGCAAAAGAATTCCGACATGTTGAGACAAGGGTGATATGGGATAGGAGAAGCACTGATTCGTCAGTGCTTCTTTTTTACGCAAAGATAATCATACTTGACGCGCGTCAAATAAAATGATACTATGTTGGCAAGACAATATTTGACGTGCGTCAAATAGAGAGGAGAAGCCATGAACGGAACGGTATGGAGAGAGAAGCAGGACCTGACATATCTTAGATGGTCCCATATGCGCAATTCCAGCGGTACAGTCGGGACGTTCCTGAAAGCGGAATCGTCGCTGTCCGGGGAGAAGATATATTATAAATTGTCCAATTTTGATCCGGTGAGGGGAGTGGTCGGACACGAGTGTGTCAACGAGATTATCGTGGATCGATTGCTGACAATTCTTGGCGTTGAGCATTTATCGTACGATTTGATCCATGCGGACATCCGCGTGGATGGAAAGACGTACGAGACGTACCTTTGTGCTTCTGCGGATTTTAAGGAGCGCGGCGAGAGCAAGGTGGCGCTCGATGACTATTACCGTCTCAATGCGCTGCCCGGGGAATCGCACTACGATTTTTGTGTGCGAAACGGTTGGAAGGATTATGTAGATACGATAATCGCAGTTGATTACATCATCCAGAATCGTGACCGGCACGGGGCCAACATTGAGGTGCTGCGCAATGCAAGAGCGCACACCACGAGAATTGCTCCGTTGTTTGATCACGGATTGTCGCTTCTGTATTCCTGTGCGACGGACGAGGAAGCAAAGAAGTTTGATGCCATGGCGGACCGGAAATGTCAGAATTTCATCGGCACTTTTTCCTGCAAAGACAATCTGAAACTGTTGGGAGGCCGGAAAGACATTTTTCCGGGGAAATTGCAGAAGAAGGACAAGGCGACTTTGTTAGCAGGACTGGACGGCGTGCTGTCGGAGACATTCCTTGAGGCGATCTGGCGCATGATCCACAAGCGATACACATCGTTGGAGAGTGAAATCAATGAAAACGTATGAGATTTATGATCAGGAAAATGACCTGTCGATTGGCGTATTGCTTTGCTACGAGAAGGAAAAAAGCTTTGTCATCGAGCTTGCACCGGATCTTGACGAGTGGACGGCGCCGCTTCTTCTGACTGCATTGGTCAAACACGGCGTATACACGATACCCCGGGACATCAGCCTCCTTTGGGTAAAAGGACGGGTAGTTCCGAGCGAGCGGCAGAATATTCAGGCAATCCTGTCTGCACATAAGCTGAAGGAGTATGACGAGATGAAACTGCTGGAGATAACCGAAGGACGATGCCCGCAGGACAGCATGATCATCCGCAAAATCGACTCCCTGCCAGGATATGTTACGGAGCGCAGGAAGAAGAATCTAACGGATTGTCTGGTGTCGAACCATGACTACTGGATTTGCTTCTTTGCGGATGATACGGTCCGGAAGGTGAGTTTTTTAAAGCTGTGGAGCAATGAAGAACTGCGGCTCCCGGACAAGCCGGAATTGCTCCGCTCCGCCAAGGTCGGTACGGACGGCTATTGTGTGACACTTGACGATACTTATGATATTCCGGCGTCAGTGCTGTACGAGACCGGAACCTTGATCCCGCTGAGGCCGGATGACTTTACTTCTTACGTCACGAACAATGTGCTCGATACCTCGCAGAGCTGTGAGTTGCTCGAGTGCTCGCGGCAGAATCTGTCCTACCTGATCAAACAGGGCCAACTTCAGCCAATCCGTGAGGAAGTGAAGGGCAGCTTGTTCCGCAAGGGGGATATTTTGCGGAAAATGCAGGACTGACCCGGCGAACAGGAAGTCGGAATTGTTTTTCTCTGGAAAATGTGCTATACTTCAGATGGTTAGCGCAGACTAACCGGAAAGAAGGCGGCGTCTATGTGGAGTAAGGATGTAATTCTCGGATTGCTGATCCCGTTCGCGGGCACCGCGGGCGGTGCGGCCTGCGTGTTCTTCATGCGCGGGCAGATGAACGAAAAGGTGCAGCGCGCGCTGACCGGATTTGCGGCCGGCGTGATGGTTGCGGCGTCAATCTGGAGTTTGTTGATTCCGGCGATGGAGCAGTCCGCAGGCAAGGGGCGCTGGGCTTTTGTGCCTGCAGTCATCGGCTTCTGGTGCGGCGTGCTGCTTTTGCTGTTCCTCGACTCGGTCATTCCGCATTTGCATGTGGACAGCGATAAGCCGGAAGGCCTTAAGAGCAACCTGGCGCGGACAACGATGATGGTGCTGGCGGTGACGCTTCATAACATCCCCGAGGGAATGGCAGTGGGAGTCGTTTACGCGGGCTTTCTTGCCGACAATGCGGAGATTTCCATCGGCGCGGCGCTGGCGTTGTCGATCGGTATCGCGATCCAGAATTTTCCGGAGGGCGCGATCATCTCAATGCCTTTGCACGCCAACGGAAAGAGTCGCCTTGCGGCGTTTCGCGACGGCGCGCTGTCGGGCGCTGTGGAGCCTGTCTTCGGAGCCCTGACGATTCTCGCTGCTGCACTTTTGGTGCCGACGATGCCGTACCTTTTAAGTTTCGCGGCCGGCGCCATGATGTACGTCGTGGTGGAGGAGCTGGTGCCGGAGATGTCAGCGGGAGAGCACAGTAATATCGGCGTTTTGATGTTCTCCGTGGGCTTTACGGTGATGATGGCGCTGGACGTGGCACTCGGCTGATCAAAGATTTATACGGAAAATGAACACGGACCGTTCGCTTCCCTTTCGGAAGCCGCGGTCCGTATTTTTGTTGTTATTTACCTGTGTAGCGTTTGACTGCGCTGCCTGAACGGTTCGTTACGCCTGAGCGGTGTTGTCCGCAGCCGGTGCTGCGTCTGTTGCAGCCGCCACAACCTCCTCGGCAGCGATCGCTTCGCCCTCGGGAGCGGTTTCATTTTCCGCGGAATCCGGAACATCGTCGCCCTCCGCACTGTCGGCCTCGCACTCTGCGTCCTTCCACTTGTTGAAGCACAGCTTTAAGGTGATGGGCGTCACGATGGAGGAGACGATGATCAAAAGGATGACTGCCGTGAAGTAGTCTGACGACATCAGGCCGACCTTCAGGCCCTTCTGGGAGATGATGAGGGCAACCTCGCCGCGGGTCATCATGCCGCAGCCGATCTTGAGAGCCTCGTTGTTCTTAAACTTGCACAGCTTGGCCATGACACCGCAGCCGATAACCTTCGTGGCCATCGCGACGATGACGAACAAAACCGAGAAGACGAGGAGACTCACGCTCATGGTGTCGATGGAGGTCTTGATACCGATGGAGGCAAAGAAGACCGGGCCGAAGAGCATGTAGGAGTTGATGTCCATCTT
Source organism: uncultured Lachnospiraceae bacterium (assembly GCA_902783725.1). Classification (GTDB taxonomy): domain Bacteria; phylum Bacillota; class Clostridia; order Lachnospirales; family Lachnospiraceae; genus ISDg. Next base: position 22,587 of record CACZRV010000037.1, read on the forward strand.
CTCCGCGATGTATTTCGAGTCGCGGACGTTGCACAGAATGATACCCGCGACAAATGCGCCCGTGATGTCCGCAATGCCGAAGAATTTTTCGGCGGAGTAGGAGATCAGAAGGCACAGCGCGAGGCCCGCGATGGGGATGCGGCGCGTGTGCGGGTGCATCTGGTCGTATTTGCGGAAGAGGCGGTAAAATACGTAGCCCAAGAGGAACGCAGCGGCGAAGAAGAGCGCCGTGTTGCGGATCGTCGTCAGGGGACTTAAGGACTCGTCCTTTAAGCCGAGCACGAAGGTGAGCACGATGATGCCGATGACGTCGTCGATGATGGCGGCGCTTAGGATGGTCGTGCCGACGCGGCCCTTTAAGTAGCCCATCTCGCGCAGTGCCTCAACGGTGATGCCGACGCTTGTGGCGGTCATGATGCAGCCGATGAAGATCGCCTCATGAAATCCGGCGCCGGAGAAGGAGTGCACGCCGTAGTAGAGCATATACAATGCCGTGCCGCCCGCCATCGGGACCGCCACGCCGAAGCACGCGATCAGCGTTGCCACGAGGCCGGAGCGCGCGAGCTGGCGCAGGTTGGTCTCAAGTCCCGCGGAGAACATCAAAAGGACGACGCCGATCTCCGCCATGGTCGCGAGGAACTCCGATGCCTGCACCCAGCCGAGGACGGCCGGTCCGAGCAAAAGTCCTGCGAGAATCTCACCGACAACCTGCGGTGCTTTCAATTTTCTTGCGATAATGCCGAACATCTTCGCGAAGATGATGATCAGCGCCAAATCCAGAAATACTTCATAACCCATGTCATCTTACCTCTAGCGCATAAAGCAACGCCGGACAATCCCGGCGCCCTTACGATTGTAGCGTGTAAAAAATAAAATGCAAGCACATTTTTCGAAATCCGCGAAAAATGGAACACTTTTTTGCACATTTTCCGCATTTCTTTGTCTTTTGTGTGAAGTGAGCAAAAGGCAAATTGACGAAAAGGTGGGGTTATGGTATATTCTATGTGTCTTAATGCGGAGAAATGTTACTGTGTTTTTTGTTCGGGAAGCGAGGGGATGACGGTGAATATCGGATTAATAGCGGATGATACAAGAAAAGCGCTGATGCAGAATCTGTGCATCGCGTACAAAGGAATACTGTGCAAGCATGAGTTGTATTCGACCGGCGTGACCGGCCGTATGATCGAGGAGGCCACGAACCTTCACATTCATAAGTTTCTGTCGGGCAGCCTCGGCGGCGAGCAGCAGCTTGCGATGATGATCGAGCAGAACCAGCTGGATATGGTGATCTTCCTGCGCAACACGGACCGCGCGGTGAACTACGAGGTGCAGTTCAACTACGTGATCCCGCTGTGCGACGAGTACAGCATTCCGCTGGCGACGAACATCGCCACGGCGGAGATGCTCCTCAAGGGAATGAACAACGGCGATCTGGAGTGGCGCAACCTGTATCGATAGGAGCTCGGTTTACAGAATTGCAAGTGCCGGGCGATTGACTTGAATAACGGAATATGATACTTTAGTAGATGGATGATTCATGGGGTTTCATCCATCTATTTTTTTACTGGAGGTGTCTATGAAGAAGGTATTACGGTTACTGGCGATTCTCGCCGCGGTTCTTCTGTTCGTACTGCCGAACAATCTGGCAAAGGCAAGCGAGGAAGAGGTCGCCGAGATGACGATTTTCTCGGACGGCAGCGGCGGCACACTTGGGGTCGGAACTCATGCATTTCTGTATTTTGAGAACATCTCAAGTCACAACATTTCGGTTCTCGGGAACGTCGTGGCGCCCGGCAGGGGCATTACGGTGGGAACCTTCGGCAACAAGGCCGACGGTCTCGGAATCTACATCAATCTCGAGGCGTACGGCATCGAGCACGGCGACGGTTATGCAAACCGCGTGTCCCTCACGATCCGTCTGACGCAGTCGAAGCTTAACCAGGTGAATTCCACCATGGAGGGCAACAACAAGTGGACCCTCACGAAGAACTGCGCCTGGTTCGCGACCCAGGCCTGGAACAAGGTCTGCCCGTCCAACAAGAAGCTGTCCGCCGGCCTCATTCCGACTCCGGCGACGCTGTCGAAGAACATCAAGAAGGTCTCCGGCTATGTGACGAAGAAGAGCGTGGCGAAGGCATATGTAGGCAGCAACACGAGCGCTGTGAAGCGCCACAAGAACGGCACGAACTACGCTGTATCCGCGGGCACGCTTGACGGCAGCGGCAACAGTAGCAGCAGCTTCTTCAGCAGCGGCTCGTAATTCCGTTCGTAATCGAGGCGTAAAATGGGAAACATTCTGGTTCATGTGACCGAACAGTCCGAGCAGGGCGCGATGCTCCATCTGGAGTCGTTGTCCTCGGCTGAAAAAATCTGCCGCATCGTGGTGCGCACATCGGGCGACCGGACGATTCTGTGCGTCCGCACGTCCCTTCTGTGGCCGTTTCGTCAGCGCAAGGATGTGTGGCTTCCGGACGGAATTCCCGACCCTCTGTACGTCGCGGAGAACTCCGGCAAACCGTACCGCGTGAACGTGCTGCCGGTGCAGGCGGAAAATGAAACATAACAAAATCAGCGGACCGACTCCCGGTGTGGGCTTCGGTCCGCTTTTATTTTGCTGTCAGTTTCGTAATTTAGCTTCCTGCGTTGGGGCGCGGATTCATTTTCCGCGGGAGCGCCGCTCAGGAGTTTTTTGCGATGATCCTCGTTCGCACGATCGTGACGATGATGGCAATCAGGAAGAGAACGAGCAGGGCCGGCATCAGGAAGGACGGCGCGTTGCAGTTCTTCACCTGGCACACGAACAGGGTCGTCATGGTTGCCGTGATGAGCACGAGCATGGTGTTCAGCATGTTGCGGACGCAGGCGCCGAGCAGGGGGGCATTTTCCGCGGTGATGGTGACACCGGGGAGGTTCCAGCAGACCGGGAACATGCTGACGATGACAAGCACCGGAAGCATGAAGAGCTCGAACGCGGGAAATGTAAAGATTGCGGAGCGGCTTCCGTAGCTGCCGATCTTGCCCGTGAGGCCGAACTGCGTCGGGATCTCCTCGGGCAGTTTTTTATAGATGATGATGCACGTGAAGAGCGAGATGAGTGCGGCCAGAATGCACAGGCTGTATATGATGAGGTCGATTTTGCGCAGCGCGAATCGTTTCATGAGGATTCTCCTTCGGTTATTTCGTCAAATGTCGAACTCCGGCGGAACGTCAAGCTCCTTCGGGCGCGGGCTGCCGTTCTTCTTTCGCTGGCGGACGCACTCGGTTAAGAGGTACTCAATCTGGCCGTTGATCGACCGGAAATCGTCCTCCGCCCAGGCGGCAATCGCATTGTACAACTGCTCCGAGAGTCGGAGCGGAATCTGTTTCTTTTCGGCCATGGAAAAACCACGAAAACGGGGGGCTCGTCTTCGCGATACCTCCTTTCTGAATCAGGGGTATGCGGATGGACCGCCGTTAGGGCAGTCCACCCGCGCTTTTATTATGATCTGTTGTCAGCTAATCTAGTACAGGCTTCCGGAGTTGACCACCGGCTGTGCGTCGTGGTTGCCGCAGAGCACTACCAAAAGGTTCGAAACCATGGATGCCTTGCGCTCCTCGTCGAGCTCGACGGTCTTGTTCTCGCTGAGGCGGTCGAGGGCAAGTTCCACCATGCCTACCGCGCCGTCCACGATCATCTTCCGAGCGTCGATGATGGCGGATGCCTGCTGGCGCTGAAGCATTGCCGCAGCAATCTCCGGTGCGTAGGCGAGGTATGTGATGCGCGCTTCGTGGATGCGAAGACCCGCAACGGCCACGCGATCCTGGATCTCCTGACGGATGCGGTCCGCCACGATCTCGCTGGAGCCTCTCAGGCTGCCCTCGTCGGCGATGCCGTCGCCGGTGGTGTCCACGCCGGGCGCCACGTCATAGGGGTAGATCCGGACAATGTTCCGAAGCGAGGTGTCGCACTGCAGCGAGAGATATTCCTTGAAGTTCTCCACGTTGAAGACAGCCTTCGCGGTGTCTCCGATGCTCCACGTCACGGCGATTCCGATCTCCACCGGCGTACCGAGGCGGTCGTTGATCTTCTGACGGTTGTTGTTGAGCGTCATCACTTTAAGAGAGAGCTTGTTGTTCGGCAGACCGAAGCCCGCTGCGGAGGAGAGCGTCACAGGCTCGATGGTCTTGACGTCGCCGCTCTGGTTGAGCTGCGTCTTCGCCGCCGGGTTGATGGACGAGCAGAACGGGTTGACGAAGAAGAAACCGTCGCCGCGGATCGTGCCGTAGTAGCGGCCGAACAGCGTGAGCACCAGCGCTTCCTGCGGCTTCAGAACCCGCAGTCCCAAAAGCGGTAACCAGCCGAAGCTGACGATTGCCGCGCCGATCACGATCAGCGGAACGTTGAGCTCGACACAGCCGTACGTGAGTGCCACAACGCCGGCCAGGATCAGCAGCAGTGTGAGAAAGAACGCGAGCATGCCGTGTTTCTTTCCGTCCAGAGTAATCTCCTTGCACTCGTTGTTGATAAATGTTACTTTCCTGTCATTCGTTTCCATAGGATACCTCCAGTATAGTTTCCGAAACGTTTATAAAGATAATGTTACCGGCCGCAGTCTTGCACAAGACCCCGTTGTTTCGACCGACGGTGATATCGTTTTGATATCATCTTGAAACTAAAATACCACGATTTTTCGAAAATGTCAACACCATTTAACAAAAAGCTTGAAAAACATTTACCATTTTGCTAAAATAAGCGAAAGGACGGCAGCGGTTCACTTGTCGTCCGGAAAATGGGGGTAATTGTCATGGGGAGTACGAGAAGCAAAATAATGGTTGCGTGCATCTGCGCCGTGGCGCTGGCTGCAGGGGTGGTTTTATTTTTCGCACTTCGGGACCGGAATGATATCAAGGAAACGGTCAGAATTCCGGAGGTGCCCGAGGGAAGCGTGCTGATCTGGTGCCTGACCGAGGAGTACGATGTCGATGAGAACGGGAAGCAGCAGCTTCTGTTCGAAAGCAAATACGACGACACCGGCCGGTGTGTCTCCGCGAAGCACTATGTCCTCGGGGGAACGACTTCGAAGGCGGAGAAACTCAGTTACGAGTATGATCTGAAGACTCATTACATCCGCGAGGTCATCCTGGATGAGGGGCTGGTGATGTATGAGACCATCGATTCTGCGGGCAGAACGAGGGATCTGCGGTACCAGACCGTCGAAAAATCCGGCGCGCTCGGCGGCGGCAAGATGTATGTGCTGGATGAGAATGCGAGATTTGTCTCGGAGACCTTCTATAACGAAGAGGGTGCCGAGGAGAGCAAAAGAACGCATGATTATGATTCCTGCGGTTACGAGATCAGCAGAATCCGGATTGACATAAAAACCGGCGAAGAGCAGGTTGTGAGACGGGCGGAGCTTGATGATCGGGGCAGAGCTCTGCGGATTTACGAGCGCGACTACGATTCGCCGGAGGAAAAACTGATTCTGGAAGCGGAGTACGCTGCAGACGGCAGCCGACTGGAGCGAAGCTACACGTACGATGACTCCGGGAATCCAAGGATCAAGGAGTACAACGCAAACGGAGATCTGGTTACCGATATCATTTACCGCGAGACGGACGACGGCGGGATTCAGACAGACAAAACCGTGATCGTGTACAAGGACGGTCGGGAAGCGACCAAAACCGTGTACCTCGATGATGAGATCTCGTCGGTGACGACAACCGTGTATGAGCAGGGGGATCACAGCAGCACCGTGACTGTTACGGAGGAGTACACCAACATCTACGGGGAGAAGATCAAGCGCGTCAAAACCGAGACCTGCCGCTATTACGGCGACAGCCTGCCGGAGGAGGAGAAGTACGAAAACCGGGAGATTCGAAGCTATACCCTGGGGGAGAACGGAGTGAGATACGGCGAAGAGATCACCCTCTATGAGTTCAAGTACGACGAGTACGGCAACCGCATCGCCTACCGGAAGACGAAAACCGCAGACGGTGAAACCAGGTACTGCCACGGCGGATGCTACGTCTACAAGCCGATGGTGATCACGAAGGAACAGGCTGCGGAAAATGCAGAATTTTACGACTATCACTTCCACCAGGTTCTGGACGAGGTCAGCTCGAAAGACGCGAACGAGGACTGGATCTGGTAGGAGTTGAACGGGATCGGCGGCAACCTCGCCGGGGCCGGCGGAACTGAGCGGAGTTCGGCAGAAATGAAAAAGAAAAAGGGCAGGTGTGCGAAAGATCGTGTCACCTGCCCTGATTTATTTTCCGGATTTATTGCGCTGTGCCCGCAAGATACAAAGAGCGGTAGAAGGTGTCGCCGGACATGAGCGTGTCGTGGGTTCCCTGCTCGATCACATTGCCGTCCTTCATCACTAAGATGAGGTCGGCATTTTTGATCGTCGAGAGCCGGTGGGCGACGATGAAACTGGTGCGGCCCTTCATCATCACCTGGAAGGCGTCCTGAATCTTCCATTCGGTGCGGGTGTCGATGGAGGAGGTTGCCTCGTCGAGGATGAGGATCGGCGGCAGGCAGAGCATGACGCGGGCGATGCACAACAGCTGGCGCTGGCCTGCGGATAAGCCGCCGCCGTGTTCGCCGAGAACCGTGTCGTAGCCATCCGGAAGACGGCGGATGAAGCTGTGCGCGTGGGCGGCCTTTGCGGCGGCCTTGATCTCGTCGTCGGTGGCTTCGGGTCGGCCCATGGCGATGTTGTCGCGGATCGTTCCGTCCGAGAGCCACGTATCCTGCAGCACCATTCCGATGTTGCGGCGCAGGTACGATTTCGGGATGTCGGGAAGCGGGATGCCGTCGAAGGTGACGGTGCCGCTGTCAATCTCGTAGAAGCGCATCAAAAGGTTGATAAGCGTCGTCTTGCCGCAGCCGGTGGGACCGACGATGGCGATGCGTGAGCCGGCGCGAACGGAGATGTTCATGTCGGTGATGAGCGGGCGGTCCTTCACGTAGGAAAACGCAACATGCGTAAACGAGATGTCTCCGCGGAGCGACTCGGGAAGATCCGGACCCTCCTCCTGAACCGCCGGGAGCGGCTCGTCAAGAAGTTCGAAAATGCGCGCCGCGCAGGCCAGTGCATTCTGCAGCTCGGTGACAACGCCGGAGATCTCGTTGAAGGGCTTTGCGTACTGCCCCGCGTACGCCAGCATCGTGGTCAGCATACCGACCGAGAGGCTGCCGCCGATGACGGCGAAGGAGCCCACCAGCGTGCAGGCCGCGTAGACGGTGGAGTTGACGAAGCGCGTGCAGGGGTTGGTGAGGGACGAGAAGAACGTCGCTTTCAGGGCGCAGTCGCAGAGCTTTTCATCGCACTCGTCGAAGCTTTCCGCCGCGCGGGATTCGTAGGAGTATGCCTGCACCACCTTCTGCTGTCCGACGAGTTCGTCAATCAGGGAAGTCTGGGCGCTTCGCGCGAGGCTCTGCTCGCGGAAGAGCTTAAATGTCCGGGATGCGATGAAGCGCGCGACGAACAGGGAAAGGGGCGTTAAGAGCATGACAACAAGGGCAATCTTGACATTGGTCAGGAACATCAAGGTGAGCGTTCCCAGGATGGTCAGAATGCCGGTGAAGAACTGGGCAAATCCCAGGAGCAGGCCGTCCGCCACCTGGTCCACGTCGGTGATGACGCGGCTCACGATCTCGCCGTTGCTGCGGCTGTCGAGGTAGGAGAGCGGAAGTCTCGTGATGTGGTTGATCGCATCGTTGCGGATGTCGCGGACGGTGCGGAAGCAGACGCGGTTTAACAGAAGCGTCATCAGCCACGAGCTGACCGCGGAGATCAGCACGAAAATGCCCGCGGTGCGCAGGAAGCCCCAGAGCGCGCCGAAGGCCACATCGCCGGGGCCGACGATGGTGTCGATGGCGTCACCGATGCGCTTCGGAACAAGAATCTGCAAAATGACGGACGCGGCTGCCAGCAGCAGTGCCAGAATAAGCAAAGGCAGGGAGCGGCGCAGATAGCGAAGAAGGCGGGAGAGGATATGACGCATTTTCATACGGCACCTCCTTCCGCGACCGCAAGGCCCGAGGCCGCCGCAATCTCGCGGTAGACCGGGCAGGTCGAGAGAAGTTCGTCGTGGGTGCCGTTGCCAACCAGCTCCCCGTCCTCGAGGACGAGGATGCGGTCGCACCCCGTGAGGGCGCCGGCGCGCTGGGAAACATAGAGAACGGTCCGGTTGCGCTCCTCACGAAGCGCGCGGCGAAGCTTCTGCTCCGTCGCATAGTCAAGCGCCGAGCCGGAATCATCCAGGATCAAAATGCGTGCGTCGGTGACGAAGGCGCGGGCGATGGTGAGACGCTGCCGCTGGCCGCCGGAGAAGTTGCTGCCGCCCTTGGAAACCGGGGCGTCCAGCCCTTCGGGGAGGGCGCGCACAAAATCCGCCGCACAGGATTTTTCGAGAGCCGCCCAGAGTTCGTCGTCGGTGGCGTTCGGATTTCCGAAGAGGAGGTTGCTGCGCACCGTGCCCGCGAACAGCACCGCCTTCTGCGGAACCACGCGGACCGCAGAGCGAAGGGAATCGAGGTCATACTCGCCGACGCTGCGGCCGAAGACGGAAAGCGCTCCGTCCGTGATATCATAAAATCTGGGGATCAACTGCACAAGCGAGGTCTTGCCGGAGCCGGTACCGCCGATGACGCCGACATATTCTCCCGGGAAGATGTCGCAGGAGATGTGCGAGAGCATCTCCGACGAGGCCTTCGCGTAGCGGAGCGAGACATCGCGGAAGGAAACCACCGGCGCGGCGACGCCTTCTTCGGAAGAGGCGTCGGCAAATGCATCCGCGTCCACGGGGATCGCATTTTCCGGCGAGACCACGGAAGGGGTGATCTCAAAGATGCTCTGTACGCGGTTGCCGCAGGCCACAGCGCGGGTAATATTGATGATGAGGTTCGCGAGCTTCACAAGCTCGACGAGGATCTGGCTCATGTAGTTGTAGAGAGCGATGACCGCGCCCTGGGTGAGAAGACCGGCCTCCACGCGGAGTGCGCCGGTGTAGACTAAAAGAAGGATCGCCAGGTTGACGAGGCAGTAGGTGAGCGGATTGAGGAGGGCGGAGACACCGCCGACGGTCCGCTGCTCGTGCTCAAGTTCCTTCGTGCGGTCGCCGAAGTCTTTGCGCTCGGCGGCTTCCTTATTGAACGCCCGCAGCACGCGCACGCCCGCGAGATTGCGGCGAAGCGCGCCGACAACGCGGTCCAGACGTTCCTGGACGCGGCGGTACAGAGGGATGCTGATGAGCATGATCGCGAAGATGACGATCGCGAGAATGGGGATCAGGCCGGCGAAGACAAGGGCCGCGCGGTGATCCACCGTATAGGCCATGACAGTGGCGCCCAGAACGATGAACGGCGAGCGCATCAACAGACGGAGCGTCAGATTCACGCCGTTCTGGATCTGGTTCATGTCGCCGGTGAGGCGTGTGATGAGGGTGTCCGTTCCGATGGTGTCAATCTCCGTGTAGGAGAGCGTGCCGAGATGCTTGAAAAGGGCGCGGCGGATCCGGCCGGTGAACGAGACGGCGACCTTCGCGGAGAAGTACTGCGCCGTGACGGCAAAGGCCAGTCCCGCGACACCGAAGAGAACCATCAAAAGAACGCGACGCACGATGAAGCCGCGGTCGCCCTGCGCGATGCCGGTGTCAATTATGGAAGCGACGATCAGGGGAACCAGAAGCTCCATGACCGCCTCGAAAAATTTGAACAGCGGAGCGGCCACGGCCCGGAGCCGGTAACCGTCCATAAAGCGAAGTAATTTGCGCATGAAACAGAATCCCTCTTTGTTGTGGTGAGTGCTGCCTCCCTAATAATACCTATTTTCCGAAGAAATCGCAAGAGGTCGTTATACTGCTGCACGCAGCCGTATGGTTTACCTGCGGTTTGTACAAGAAATCTTTCGCAAATAATTGACAAACCAGTTTGTTTGTGTACAATGTGTTATACAGTATTGTTGCAATTCGGCATGAATTATGCTGTTGTGGGGGATTACATGAAAAAGTTAATACGAATCAGTATACTTGCAGGTGTTCTGCTTTTTTTCTGTGCATATTTTATAATTTTCATAGTTTTTTCTGTAACGTGGGATCTTACGGATGTCACGTTATCCAAAATTTCACCGGAACTGTTCGAGTTCCATCAATATCAAAAATATCTCACAAATGATTCTCAACAACAATTTCTGATTGGCGAAGCTCAAGGAAGCGATATGGAGCACTATTCTCTTGAGGATTACCTTGAGGTTACAATCTCTGTTTCCTGTAATTCTCGCGTGCCCTCGTTATTGCAAGGAGTTTTCGGAGCACGGAATCCAATGATAATTCTTTCAAACCGGAATAAACTGCCGGAGAGGTTGATTTACTGCGATGTCGGAGAGAATGAATCGCAGGAGTTTCTCGGTGAGGAGGATCCGTGTATGTTTACAATGTTCTTCTTTGTACAGGGACTGACTCCGGAAGAAGCAAATACATATATTTCCGATGCTCTTTCAAAACTTGAGTTTTCCTTGATTTACGAGCAGGAATTTTTCGGATCGAGGGAGAGGACGATTTGTTTTTCAAACGAAGCAACTCGAAAGATTCATTCGATTGACTGAAACTGTGCTGATAATCGGGACTTGGAGTACAACGGAACAGGCACCGGTTCCTTTGTAATACAAAAAATTTTAAGGGGGATTTAAAGTGAAAAGATTTAAAAAGATGATGTGTGCGGCGCTTGTTGCTGTAATGGTTGTCTCCACGGGAGCGCAAGCGAAGGATTATGACGGTTCTAAGGCCGGAAGGTATGCAGACGATCACGCAGATAAGAATTCTTATAATCCTGAATATCCGGCGTTTGATTCAGATTGTACGAATTTTACGTCGCAGTGCATTGTTGCTGGTGGATTTCCGACAATCGGATTACCGTTGTCGGAGGCAGTAAAATGCTACAGAATTTTCAGAAGACCGTCAGTATATCACTCATATGCCTATTTCTCGTATGTTTGGTATCAGACAATCCGGGATTATGTTGCAACAACACCCTGGACAGTTGCGGGAGCAGCCAGCGGCGACAGTTTCTTTGGGTTTTGGGATTATGTGAAGTATAAAGGGGCTTCGCCAAGAACGTACTACTTCGGAAACGACAGCACATATCAACAGAGATTGGAGGAGCTGATTAATCTTGCGGAAGTCGGAGATATCATTCAGATATCACATGTTTCGGACTCGAAGACAGCAAACCATAGCTACATAGTTTCCAGAAAGGAAATTGAGAGGACGGTTGATCCGCACCCGGGGAAGAGACATATTTATGTTTGTGCCCATACAAGCAACAGAAGAAATGACGACTTTGAACTTCTCGTTACGAAAAATCGGGCAAAGGATGGCGCTGCAATCAAAAAGACTGACACGGTGTATTTGTGGCGAGTTACTGCTATGAATATGAACGAGATGGCAAAGAAGAAAGTATACAAATAGAATTGTTCAGAGGATTTTATGAAGAAGAAAATAATCGTTTCATGCGGCATTGTAGTTCTGGCGTTAACTGTGTTTGTTTTACGGTTCATTGTGTTTTCGGTTAGCTGGGAATTGACAAGCGCTAAAACAGCGAGCATGCCGGAATATCTGTTTGATCTGGAATTGTATGCTCGTTACAACGGTTCGAATGAACAGAACTTTTTTATCGAAACAGCCGAAGGAAGTGACATTAAGCTGTATGCGGCACAAGACTATTTGCTTGCGAACATCGTTGTGCAATGTAACAGCCGTGTTCCGGGTGTGTTGCGGGAGTTTGTCGGTGAACAGGAGCCAAAGATTGTTTTATGCAGAACTGACTTGCCGGAGAGATTGGTTTATTGCGATGACGGAGACGGGTCCGACAGTTCCTTTGCGGAACCGGACTCGCCATGCTCGATTCTCTTCATTTTCTTCATAAAAGGTATGAGCAGGGAAGAAGCAGATAGTTATGTCCGAAATGCTATTGCCAATATGAAATTCTCGTTGATATATGTACAGAATGGATTCGGTGCCAGAGAGCAAAGCGTTCACTTTTCAGAAAAGGACTTAAGTATTATGCGTTCCGAAGAATGATTCGATTTGCGGCGGGTCGGAATCCTGTTTGTCCGACCCGCATTTTCAAAACGTATACGAATGAGGTGATGAAATGTCGTTGTTCGAGCTAAATAAAGTTTGCTGTACACTTGGAGAGGGAGAGAGTCAAAAGGAAGTTTTGCGTGGAATAAGCGGAGTGATAGAGCCAGGACAAGTAGTTTCGATTGTAGGACCGTCAGGTGCAGGAAAAAGCACTTTGCTGAATGTAATGTCGGGGCTGGAACGTATCACGTCAGGAGAAGTGCTGTACGGAGGACAGAATATCGCTGCATTGTCGGAGAAGCAGCGAGCACGGTTGCGATTAAAAGAATTCGGCTTTGTGTTTCAGGCCTTTCATTTGATTCCTTCTTTGACCGTTTATGATAACATCGTCCTACCTGTCGCGATGAATCGAAAAGCGGTTGATCGGGAGTACTATGAAGAACTGATCGACTGCCTGGGAATCAGTGGGCTGGAAAACAAAAAAGCCTTACAGATCTCCGGTGGAGAGATGCAGAGAGTGGCAATTGCCAGAGCAATGATAAATAAGCCTAGTGTTCTCTTCGCGGACGAGCCTACGGGGAATCTGGACAGTGCTAACGGTGATCGGGTTTTTTCATTGCTGATACAATGCTCAAAGTCTTTTGGTCAGACGTTAATCTATGTTACACATGATGGCGAAAAGGCTAAGCTTTCTGATGTTTGCTGGCATATTTTAGATGGGGTGGTGAGCGAATGAAAACCCGGGGTCCGGTGGGTATGTTGTTTCGTGTGTTTTTCAGTGACAAACGAAACATTTTTGTAATGATTGTTATCGGTTTGCTGGTTATGTCAGTCGGAACAATAGTTCTTTCAGCATCGGATTGCTATTTGACCGAAAAAGTTAATTCCGTGGACAGAAGGTTTGGAAAGAGTGTTCTGTCCGTGGAGTCGGATGATGCAGGGCGTCTTCTTGATGCTGCAAATGAGAATATGGTACAAGATTCGATTCTCTGCCGAGCTGAGTATTATGATGATGGCGTGAACCGTTATTTCGAAGAGTATTATGCCACGGAAGATATTTTGGCGATGACTGCCCTTACATTGGTGAATGGACGTTTTCCGGAGGAAGAGAATGAAATTGCCGTAAGTGAATACTATCTCTTGGAAAAAGGCATAGCCGCGAGGGATATGATTGGCAGCCGCGTGAATCTCGTGCGCGAGGATAAAGAGTATATTGTAACGGGTGTTCTTCGGGATGAAGTAGCTTCCGGTGGAAGCAGCGTGTTGGAGTTTCGGGTAGTACATCCTCCGATTAAAGAGAACAATACGGTTTTTCTGGAGGTGAAGAATAAGAGAGAAATCGAATCCTTTTATGCTATTATGGATTCAAAGTATTCTGACTGTGTGTTGCGTGTTTCAATCGGGCAGGTGAGCATGCTTACGAACGAAGAAGGGGAGACAATTTTTGAAAAGATAGATCAGATTCGAATCGCCATGCTTTGTGTTGTGGTTGCTTATACAGCAGTTATTGTGCTGCTCTTTTCAAGACTGGCACACGAACGAAACAAAAAGAATATGGCAGTACTTCAGCTGATAGGGGTCGGAAGAAGACAAATACATGTCGTGTTTTTGTCGTTTCAGTTAGTCTTGTACACGGTAGGTTGCATTCCGGGAATTCTTTTAGGGGAGATCGTGGGGTCCGTGTTTTGCCATTCCAGACTGGGGTGGAGTATAACGGAATACTGGGTAAAATGTCCGTTTGGGCTATTGTTGCTTTGCTATGGAATGTGTGTAGCAGCGATTGTTCTTCTCCAGTTGCCGGCTATCGTCAGTGAAGGACGGAAGTCCGGAGCGGAAGTGTTCCGCAGAGAAGTTGGGGCGAGGAAGAAAACAGGATCCCTGTTTCAGAAAACCAATAAAGGCTACCGAAGCATAATGGTCATAAAGAATCTTTCGGAGCATCGCGGACTTAGTTTTTTTATGTTGGCGGGTTTCGTTTTGTCAGGGGGAGTACTGGTAGTAGCGGGCTATTTTGCGCATGTTTACGCACAGCAGAAGATAACAAGAGGAAACGCACCGGATTATGCTGTTTACGAGACGCTGGATCAGGGAGATGAGACCGGCTTTGAAAACGCGATGACAGAACAGTTACTCGGAGAGTTGTCAGATTCTGTACACAGGATGGATTACTATGTTACTACCTGTGACAGTAAAGTCCCGGAGGAATGCCTCGGAAAAGGGATGAAAGAATTGCTCTCACAGGACATGGAGCAGAAAAGACAATTAATGACGCAATCGAAAGTTGAATGTCGGGTATCGATCGTTGCTTATGACAATGAAACCATAGAGCAGGTGTCCCGGAAAGAGAATACTCCTCCAATCGGTGACGGGGAAGCGTGGGTTTATCGATACAACTCGTCTGTCAGGAAATTTGCTGCAGAAAATAATTTCAAAAAAGGCGACACGCTTGACATCTGCTGGTGGGCTGCGGATAACAGCCGATCGGCAAAACTGAAAATACAGGGAGTGTTCGACACGCTTCCGGTCTTGTTAGATTCAGGTGAAGGTGACATTCTGGTCGTTTTGTCCCGGAGCTATTTTGAAACACTGTTCCCTGATGTTGAGCGGAGAGCGGTATATTTGTATGCAGATGGGTTGACATCGGAAGATGCGGAAATCCTCTTGCGGATGTATCAAATACCGGGCTTATTGATAGAACGACCGAAGGAAGATCTTCAAAATGCGAAGGAACAGGAGCGAACGATTCAAATTGTGGTTGTTGCAGGATTTGTCTCGCTGATTTTGATGAGCTTTTTCTTAGTTGCAGGAAATGTTTTCGTCGGAGTTGTTGTCCGGGAGACCGAGTTCTGTACGTATATGGCTATCGGGGAAACCCCTTTGGGAATAACGCAAATCGCAATCGGCCACTGTGTGATCATATGCTGTGCGAGTGTTATTGTTTCATCGATTCTTTCTTGGTTGACAACACGTTTTATGTTCTCACGTGCGTTTGGAAACAAATACCTGCCGTTTTATCAGTTTCCGGCGGGCTTGCTTTTCCTTTCTGTTTTTGCGATGCTGCTTGTTCTTCTGGGAATGGCGATCCCGGTGTGTGCGGAATACAGAAACAAACGGATCATGGAGGTGCTGAAGGCTTCGGGTCCTGTGTGACAAGCGAATAATACATTTGATGCGGGCTTGTAAAGAGCCCGCATTTGTGTCATAATGAAAGGACAATATCGAGAGAGGAGATATTGTGCCATGATCTATCTGGTGGAAGACGATGACAATATCCGCGAGCTCGTGGTGTACACCCTGGCGCAGTCGGGGTTGAAGGCCGAGGGCTTTGCGTTGCCGCATGAATTTTATGAGGCGTGTGCGAAGGAACCGCCGAGGCTGGTGCTCCTTGACATCATGCTGCCGGAGGAGGACGGGCTTTCCATCCTTCGGAAGCTTCGGGCGGACCCGGCGACGAAGAAACTGCCGGTGATGATGCTGACCGCGAAGGGAAGCGAGTACGACAAGGTCGTCGGGCTGGACCAGGGTGCGGACGACTATCTGCCGAAGCCTTTCGGAATGATGGAGCTGCTGGCGCGGGTGAAGGCTCTGCTGCGGCGCTCGGAGGGCGCGCAGGAAAGCACGGAGTACCGCGTCGGACCGCTGTATGTATGTCCGGAGCGGCACCAGGTGAGCGTCGGAGGGGATGCGGTTTCGCTTACGAAGAAAGAGTTTGATATCCTGTTGATGCTTTTGCAAAATCGCGGGATCGTGCTCAGCAGGGACAAGCTTCTCAGTACCATATGGGGATATGACTTTGACGGTGAGAACCGGACGGTGGATGTGCATATCCGGACGCTTCGCGCAAAGCTCGGCGAGGCGGGAGCGCAGATTGAGACGGTGCGCGGTATCGGGTATCGTATCCGATAGAGGAAGAGCGGGCGGACGGCGGAGCCGGTCCGCAAAAGGGGTGAACATATGAAGGTTAAGGTATTGCAAAATGTTTATATCGTGGCGGTGGCGATCTTTGTGATCACCATGCTTGTCACGCTGCTTATCGAGTACCGGTACGTCAGTACGGAACAGCAGAAGGAGTTCCGCGAGCAGGCGCAGTACATGAGCGAGCTGATCGAAAAATCAGGCACAAATGTGCTGCAGCAGACGACGTCGACGCAGTCGATCCGGCTTCGTGTGACCGTTATCGACAAGGACGGTTCGGTCGCTTACGACAGCCAGGAGATCGCGGCCTCTCTGGAGAACCATGCGGAGCGCGAGGAAGTGAAGGATGCGTTCGCCAAGGGAACCGGCGAGAGCAAGCGCTATTCCGAGACTCTCCGCCGGCAGACCTTCAACTATGCCGTTCGCATGGCGGACGGACGCGTGCTGCGCGTGTCGCAGGAATGTTTTACCATGGGACAGCTGGCGATCCGGTTGATCTATCCGATGTCCATCATGCTCGTTTTGGTGCTTGTATTTTCCGCGTTGATCGCGGTTCGGATCGGCCGCAAGGTGACCGAGCCCATCGATGCCATCGACCCGGCGTGCCCCGAGACGAAGGACGCATACCCCGAGCTGCAGCCGCTGGTGCGCCGCATTCAGGCGCAGAACCGCCAGCTTTACGAGCAGATGAATGAGCTCAAGGAGGAGCACAAGAAGCAGGATACCATGCGCCGCGAGTTCACGGCAAATGTGTCCCACGAACTCAAGACGCCCCTTACGTCCATCTCCGGTTACGCCGAGATCCTCGGCGCGGGCATGGTCGAGGAGAAGGACGTCACGCGCTTTGCGAACAAGATTCACGACGAGGCGCAGCGCCTGATCACCCTCGTCGGCGACATTATCAAGCTCTCGCAGCTCGATGATAAGGACGAGACGATCTTAGCAAGCGAGCCGGTGGATCTGTACCGCGTCTCGGAGGAGATGATGTCCGTTCTCTCCGATGCGGCGTCCGCCAAGCACGTGAGCGTGTTCCTCTCGGGAACCCACGAGGTGGTTCCGGGCTCGCCGCAGATCATCGGCGAGATGGTTTACAATCTGATCGACAACGCCATCAAATACAACAACGAGAACGGGCGCGTTCAGGTCACGGTCGAGGACGACGGCGACGGCGCGATCCTGATCGTGCACGACAACGGCATCGGCATTCCCAGAGCGGAGCTTCCGCGGGTGTTTGAGCGCTTCTACCGCGTGGACAAGAGCCACTCGAAGGAGATCGGCGGCACGGGCTTAGGGCTCTCCATCGTCAAGCACGGAGCGGCCTTCCACGGCGCGACGGTGCAGCTTGACAGCGAGCTCGGCATGGGCACGAAGATCACAATCCGCTTCCCAAAGAAGGCGGCGGACGAGGCGGCAGCGGTTCCCGGTAAGCCCGCGGAAAATGAGGCGGCAGCGGAGTAACGCCTGGGAGGAACGATGGCTACGATCTTTATCATTGACGACGATGTGACAATCAACGAAATGCTCCGTACGGCACTGACCAAGCGGGGCTTTTCCGTTGTACAGGCATTTTCGGGGACGGAGGCATTGCTTGCATTTTCCAAAGCACAGCCCGACCTGGTGCTTCTGGATCTGGGCCTGCCCGGCCTGAGCGGTGAGGACGTATTGCCGAAGCTCGGTACCGTGCCGGTGATCGTCTTAAGCGCCCGCGCCTCCGCGGAGGACAAGGTGGCGCTTCTTTTAGGCGGCGCGGTGGACTATGTCACGAAGCCCTTCGACCTTCACGAGCTGTTGGCGCGCATCACGGTGCAGCTGCGGGGGAAGGGCGCGGTCGCCGATACGGAATCCTACAGCTTCGGGGACATCGCCCTGCACGCGGACACCCGAAAGCTTGTGGCGGAGGGGCGGAGCGCACAGCTGACCCGCACGGAGGCAGCGATCTTACGGCTTCTCATGCAGCGTCCCGGCCAGGTGGTCGCGAAGCTGACAATCCTCGACTGCATCAGCCACGACACCCCGGACTGCACGGAGGATTCCCTCAAGATACACATTCACCATCTCCGCCGGAAACTGCAGTCCGTGACGGACACCGCGGTCATCGAGGCCGTGTGGGGAATCGGGTACATTTTGAAAACCGTGAAATCTTAACCGGAAAATAACGCCGGCGTTAACTGTTTTCTTAACCATTTTGCGATATGCTCCTTTCAAACAAACAAAGGGGGTTACCATTATGGAGTTTGTGCTGACTACCGAAGGGCTGCGGAAGACATATAAGAATTTCAATGCCCTGAACGGTCTGTCCATGCATGTGCCCAAAGGGGCAATCTACGGCTTCGTCGGCAAAAACGGCGCCGGCAAGACAACCTTGATTCGCCTGGCGTGCGGCCTTCAGTTCCCGACGGACGGCGGGCTTACGCTGTACGGAGCGAAGCATACGGACGTTGCGATTCACGAGGCCCGCAAGCGCATCGGTGCGGTGGTGGAGACGCCGTCGATCTTTCCGATGATGACGGCGGAGGATAATCTTAAGCACCAGTACCGGGTGCTGGGACTGCCGAATTACGACGGTATCAAAGAGCTTCTTGCGCTCGTCGGACTCGCGAACACCGGAAAAAAGAAGGCGGAGCAGTTTTCCCTGGGAATGCGGCAGCGCTTAGGCATCGCCATCGCTCTGTGCGGACATCCCGATTTCATGATCCTCGATGAGCCCATCAACGGGCTGGATCCGCAGGGTATCGTGGATATCCGCGAGCTGATCCTCAAACTCAACCGCGAGCAGGGAATCACCATCCTGATCTCCAGCCACATTCTGGACGAGCTGTCCCGGATCGCCACCCACTACGGATTTATCGACCGGGGGCGCATCGTGCGGGAAATGAGCGCGGAGGAGCTGACGAACGCCTGCCGCAAATGCGTGAGCGTGCGCGTGACCGATGTGGATGCTCTGGTGCGTGAGCTGGAGCGCCGCGGTACGGACTACACCGTCACCGGCACGGACAGCGTGGACATCTACGCGCAGCCGAACATCACGGAGCTGGCGCTGGCGCTTTGGAAGGAAAAGTGCGAAATCCTGACCTGCAGGGAGCAGGACGAGAATCTGGAAGGCTTCTTCCTCTCGTTGGTGGGAGGTGAGAGCCATGCGTAAACTGCTGCGAACCGATTTCACGAGACTGGTGAAAACCTTGTTGTTTTATCTGACGCTGGGCGGCGTTACGGCGATCTTTTATCTGTGCCTGTTCTTCAGTTCCGCGGGAGCGGGCGAATCCAGGGGCGTCGCCGTCTGCAACACGATGTGTTCCCTGGCGGTGCTTCTTGTTCCGCTCGTGGTCTGCGGAGCGTACATGTTGTTTGTTTCCAATGAGTTTTCGGGAGGTGCGATCCGCAACAAGCTGATCGTCGGACACCGGCGAACGGACGTGTATCTCGCCTGGAGTGTGGTCGGACTTGTGGACGGACTGATCGTAGCAGCGGTATCCGTAGGCTCCTCTGCGATCCTCATCCGGCTGTTTGCGGACACCACCGGTCTGTCGGCGAAAAAGGTAGCTGTCGCCGCAGGGATCGCTCTTTGCATGCTGATCTCCAAGATGTGCCAGAGCATCCTGCTCTCCGTGGTCTTACCGGGCGCCAAGGGCATGCTGGTCAACTATCTTTTGACCTATGCGCTTTTGATGTTCTTCGTGATCATGCAGGACACCGCGCCGGACAGCAAGATCGTTGATCTCCTTGCCCGCTGCTTCCCCGAGGGGCAGGTCACAAAGCTGAACATCTCGAAGATGCCGGACCGGCCCTGGCTGACGGTTTTGTGCGGCCTCGGATTTGCCGCACTCTGCGTGATCCTCGGAATACACGTGTTTAGGAAAAAAGATCTTTCGTAAGAGAACTGTGATCAAAACCGAAAGAGGCGTTGCGGCTGGCAGCGTCTCTTTTCGCGGAGGAAAATACCATGTGGATTGCCGTGTCTGTCGCCCTGGCGCTTCTGTGCGCGGGGCTTACGGTGAAAATTGTATTGATGAAGCGGGCGATGAGGCAGATCGCAGCGGACTTCGGCGCGCGGATGCACGACGAGTCCGACACCTCGGTCGGTTCGCCGGACCGGGACAGGGATCTGTGCCTTCTTGTGGATGTTCTCAACCGTGAACTCCACACGATGCGCGCGACGGAGCGGACCTGCGGCAAGAGCATGGCGGAATTAAACCGCGCCGTGGCCAACCTCTCCCATGATCTGCGCACGCCGCTCACGGCGATCCGCGGATATCTGACGCTGCTTGCGGAGGCTGAGGACCCGGCGGAGCGCGAGCAGTACCGGAAGGTGCTTGCCGAGCGCACCGATGTTTTGCAGCAGCTGGCGGAGGAGCTTTTGCAATACTCGGTCATCGTCTCGGAAAATTCCTCCGGGGAGACGGAGAGCCTCTCTCTCAACACGATGCTTGCGGAGAGCATCGCGGGGGCCTATCCGATGCTCTCGGAGCGCGGGATCACGCCCGAGGTCTCCCTGCCGAAAGACCATGTGATGCGAAGAGCGAACAAAACGGAGCTCTCGCGGATGTTTTCAAACCTTTTGACAAATGCCGTCCGCTACAGCGACGGCGATCTCTCGGTCACGCTTGCGGAAAACGGCGATGTGACATTCGCAAACACCGCCTCCGGCCTGGATCCGGTCCTCGCCGGGCAGCTCTTTGAGCGCTTCTTCACAGTGCAGACCGGAACCCGCGGCGTGGGGCTTGGGCTTTCCATCGTCAGGACCTTAGCGGAGCGCATGGGCGGCAGTGCGGAAGCTGCGTATGCGGAAGGGAGACTGGCGGTCACGGTGCATTTTCCGAAGGAGAGCGATCCGGAAAATGCAAACATATGACATGATGTAGCATTTTACAAAGGATGTTGTTTCCTTTGTTTCTTGCCTGCGGGCGCAAAAACGGCGTGACTTTTGAGTGCGAATCCCCTATACTGATGGTAACGGAGGTACGGAATATGGAAGAAATTCGCGGACAGATCCTGACCGGGGAGCGGGCGCTCTTCGGCAGTCAAGATACATTGATCACGGACAGCGTGTTTGACAAGGGAGAGTCGCCCTTAAAGGAGAGCTCGGACATCGAGCTTTCGGGGTGTCTGTTCCGCTGGAAATATCCGCTGTGGTATTGCAGCAACGTGCGGGCAACGGGCTGCACGTGGTTTGAAATGGCCCGGGCGGGCGTGTGGTACACCGACAACATCGAGGTGACGAACGCCGTGATCCAGGCGCCGAAAAACTTCCGAAGAAGCAATCACATCCGGCTTACGGACGTGGCGTTTACGAATGCCAAGGAGACGCTCTGGACGTGCAAAAACGTGGCGCTTACGAACGTGTCCGTGGCCAACGGGGATTATTTTGCGATGAACTGTGAGGATCTCACGGTCGACGGGCTGACCCTGGACGGAAACTATTCCTTCGACGGGGCGAAGCGGGCGGTCATCCGCAATTCGCGGCTTCTTACGAAGGACGCGTTCTGGAACAGCGAGGACATCACCGTGTACGACTCGTTCATCTCGGGCGAGTATCTCGGCTGGAACTCGAAAAATCTGACGCTTGTGAACTGCACCATCGAGAGTCTGCAGGGCATGTGCTACATCGAAAATCTCGTGATGAAGAACTGCAAGCTCATCAACACGACCCTCGCGTTCGAGTACTCCTCGGTGGACGCGGAGATCTCCTCCGGCATCGAGAGCGTCTTTAACCCGGACTCGGGAACGATCCGCGCGGAGCGCATCGGGGAGCTGATCCTCGAGAAGGACGAGATCGACCCGGCGAAGACGAAGATTGTGTGCAGAGAGATCGCAAAACAATCCGATCTTCCGGAGTGGAAGAGGTAAGGGGTTTATGAAATACGATTTTGACACTGTGATCAACCGGCGCGGCACGGACGCCATCAAGTGGGATGTGCCGGACGGAGAGCTTCCGATGTGGGTGGCGGACATGGATTTTGCGACGGCCCCCGAGATTTCGGAGGCGCTGTCGGAGCGCCTTTCGCGGGACGTGTTCGGCTATGCGAACGTTCCCGGGGCGTGGCGCACGGCGTACGCCGACTGGTGGCGGGAACGCCACGGCCTTGCGATGGACAAAGAGGCACTGATCTTCTGCACGGGAGTGATCCCCGCGATCTCCTCCACGGTCCGTAAGCTGACGACGCCCAACGAGAAGGTGATCATCCAGACGCCGGTGTACGGCACTTTTTACAACTGCATCCGGAACAACGGCTGCCGCGAGCTGGAGAGCCCGCTTTTATATGACGGAAGCGCCTACGAGATGGACCTCGCGGATCTGGAGCGGAAAATGTCCGATCCCCAGGCGACGCTGATGCTTCTTTGCAATCCGCAAAATCCTGCCGGAAAGATCTGGGACCGCGAGACCCTGGCGAAGGTCGGGGCGCTTGCGAAGCGGTATCACGTGACGGTGATCTCCGACGAGATTCACTGCGACATCACTGCGCCCGGAGCGTCCTATGTACCGTTCGCCTCGGTGTCCGACGAGTGCCGCGAGGTGAGCATCACCTGCATTGCGCCGACGAAGGCCTTCAATCTTGCGGGGCTGCAGACGGCGGCGGTGTACATTCCGAATCCTTTCCTGCGCCACAAGATCTGGCGCGCGTTAAATACCGACGAGGTGGCCGAGCCGAACTCCTTCGCCACCGCGGCCGCCATCGCGGCGTTTACCAAGGGAGGCCCGTGGCTTGACGAGCTGCGGGAGTACGTCTTTGCCAACCGCAGGATGGTCACGGAGGCGCTTGCCGCAGACGTGCCCGAGGTGAGGGTCGTTGCCGGGGAGGCGACGTACCTTCTTTGGATCGATGTCAGTGCATTTTCCGAAGACAGCCGGAGGATCTCGGAATTCCTTCGAAGGGAAGCCGGGCTCTTCGTGAGCGACGGCATGCAGTACGGCCCGGGCGGAGAGCACCATCTCCGCATGAATGTCGCCTGCCCCCGCACGCTGTGCGAGGAGGGAACGAGGCGGTTGATCAGGGGACTGCAGCTTCTTCGCAAAAAGAATGCGGGCTGCGAAAAAAGTTGTTGACAGCCGCGGGGTGCCCTGTTATAATCGGCATCAGTAAATCGAATACCGCAAAACCGTTGAAGCGGAGATAACGGCATTGATGCCTTCACAGAGAGCCTGCGTTGCTGAGAGTCAGGCAAGAAACACATTGTCAAATGGACCGCTGAGGGCGCAGTCAAATGGGACTTCCCAAAGTATTCTGCGACGTGAGGCAGGCGTAACTTGCCGGGGATATGATGGTATCCTGCAGAGAGCGCAACCGTAACAGGCTGCGAATCAAGGTGGCACCGCGAATAGAGTTGATCATTCGTCCTTGACAGAAGTGAATTCTGTCAAGGACGATTTTTTGTGCGCTAAGCGAGAGCAATCCCGCCGGCGGGCGGCCGGCATCCGGCTGTACAGCGAATCGCGGAAACAGCGTTTCCGACGATTCGCCGAACAGTCGGATGAAAGCAGACGAAGGCTGCGACGGGATTGCCGAGCGCACGTACATGAGCAGAAGGAGCGAAGCGAGTTCTGCGAATTTCATCACATGGAGGTTACCATGAACATCACACCGAGTCTTGAGAAACTGAAGGAGCTTGCGGCGGAGGGCCGGTACACGGTCGCGCCGGTGAGCACGGAGCTGCTTTCCGATTTTACGACGCCCATCGAGGCGCTGCGGGTCTTGAAGAACGTTTCGGACCACTGCTTTTTGCTGGAGTCCGCCAGGGCGGATGAGACCTGGGGCCGCTACACCTTCTTAGGGTACGAGCCGAAGCGCTCGATCTCCTGCGTAAACGGCGAGCTCACCGACGGCGATAAAGTGATCCGCACGGAAGACCCTTCCGCATACCTGCGGGAAATTCTGGAGGATTTTAAGGCACCCCGTTTTCCGGAGCTTCCGCCCTTTGCGGGCGGTCTGATGGGCTACTGGTCCTACGATTACCTCGGGTATCGCGAGCCGGCGGTCCGCTGCAAAACCGTGGACACGGAGGAGTTCCGCGATGTCGATGTGATGCTGTTTGACAAGGTGATCGCATTTGACCACGTCAAGCAGAAGGTTGTCATCATTGTCTGCGCAAGACTTGATAACGTCGAGGAGGGTTACCGCGAGGCCGAAGCTGAGATCCGCAGGATTGCCGATCTTCTTCGAAACGGCGAGAAGAAAAAAGAACCAGGCGGACATTTGACCGGCGAGATAACGCAGCTGTTCAGCAAGGAAGAGTACTGCGGGATGGTCGAGAAGGCGAAGGAGTACATCCGCGAGGGTGATATGTTCCAGATCGTCCTCTCCAACCGTCTGAGCGCTCCCTTTGAGGGAAGCCTCCTAAACACCTACCGCGTGCTTCGCACCATCAACCCCTCGCCTTATATGTTCTACCTCTCCGGGACGGACGTGGAGGTCGCGGGCGCATCGCCGGAGACGCTGGTGAAACTTACGGACGGCGTTTTACACACCTTCCCGCTGGCGGGAACGAGACCGCGGGGGAAGACCATGATGGAGGACGCGGAGCTTGAGTCGGAGCTTCTGCGGGACGAGAAGGAGCTTGCGGAGCACAACATGCTTGTGGACCTCGGCAGAAATGATCTTGGAAAGATCAGCAAGTTCGGAACGGTCCGCGTCGAAAAATACCACCAGATCGAGCGGTTCTCCCACGTGATGCACATCGGCTCGACCGTCCGCGGAACCATCCGCGAGGACTGCGACGCTCTCGATGCCATCGAGGCGGTGCTGCCGGCCGGAACCCTCTCGGGAGCGCCGAAGATTCGCGCCTGCCAGAGAATCGCAGAGCTTGAGAACAACAAGCGCGGTATCTACGGCGGTGCCATCGGTTACATCGATTTCACCGGTAACATGGACACCTGCATCGCGATTCGCATCGCATATAAGAAGAACGGAAAAGTCTTCGTCCGGAGCGGCGCGGGAATCGTCGCAGACTCCGTGCCGGAGAAGGAATATGAGGAGTGCCGCAACAAGGCCATGGCGTCGCTTCGGGCGCTGCAGCAGGCACAGGAGGTGGATGAATGATACTTTTGATCGACAACTACGACAGTTTTTCCTATAATCTCTACCAGCTCGTCGGGGAGATCAATCCCGACATCAAAGTGATCCGCAACGACGAGATGACGGTGGAGGAAATTGCAGAGCTTGCGCCGAGCCACATCATCCTCTCTCCGGGACCGGGCCGGCCGGAGGATGCGGGCATCATCATCGAGGCGGCAAAGACACTGGGCAAAACCATTCCTCTGCTGGGCGTATGCCTCGGGCACCAGGCAATCTGCGCGGCATTCGGCGCGACGGTCACCTACGCAAAGCAACTGATGCACGGGAAGCAGTCGGTTGCGAAGCTGGACACGAAGAGCACTCTGTTCCGCGGTTGTCCTCAGGAGGCGCCGGTGGCAAGATACCACTCCTTAGCGGCGGATGCGGCCACCATCCCGGAGGAGCTCATCGTCACGGCGCAGACCGAAGACGGCGAAGTGATGGCGGTGGAGCACCGCGAATATCCCATCTACGGCGTGCAGTTTCATCCGGAATCCATCCTGACGCCGGACGGGGCGAGGATGCTTCGGAATTTTCTGAAGAAATAACCACTTTCTACAGCAGTAGAACATATAAAACAAGCGGCATTTGCCGAAGAAAATAAACTTTGAAGACAACATCGAAAAGACAAGAAAAGGAGAACAAAACCATGATCAAAGAAGCTATTGTAAAGAT
Source organism: uncultured Lachnospiraceae bacterium (assembly GCA_902783725.1). Lineage (GTDB taxonomy): Bacteria > Bacillota > Clostridia > Lachnospirales > Lachnospiraceae > ISDg. The sequence continues at coordinate 48,290 of CACZRV010000037.1, forward strand.
TGTCAACAAGGGAGACCTCACCTACGATGAGGCATACACCGTAATGAACGAGATTATGAGCGGCGAGACGACGCCCACCCAGAACTCCGCATTTTTGGCGGCCCTCTCCACGAAGAGCGCCCGTGCGGAGACCACCGACGAGATCGCGGGCTGCGCGGCGGCGATGCGCGACCATGCGACGCAGGTGGAGACCGGAATGGACGTGTTCGAGATCGTCGGCACCGGCGGAGACAACGCGCAGAGCTTTAACATCTCCACCACCGCGGCTTTGGTTGCGGCGGCAGGCGGTGTGAAGGTTGCCAAGCACGGCAACCGCGCGGCGTCCTCTCTGTGCGGCACGGCGGACTGCCTCGAGGCACTTGGCGTGAATATTCAGCAGAGCCCGGAGCGCTGCGTGGAGCTTTTGAAGGAGGCCGGCATGTGCTTCTTCTTCGCGCAGAAGTACCACACCTCCATGAAGTATGTGGGACCGATCCGCAAGGAGCTCGGCTTCCGCACCGTGTTCAATATTCTGGGACCCCTCACGAACCCCGGACGTCCGACGATGCAGCTTTTAGGCGTCTACGATGAGTATCTCGTGGAGCCCCTTGCGCAGGTTCTGGTGAACCTCGGCATCAAGCGCGGAATGGTCGTGTACGGCATGGACAAGCTCGATGAGATCTCCATGAGCGCACCGACGAAGATCTGCGAGATCCGCGACGGATGGTTCCGGAGCACGACCATCGCTCCGGAGGATTTCGGCTTTGAGCGCTGCACGAAGGAGGACCTTAAGGGCGGCACTCCCGCGGAAAATGCGCGGATTACCCGCGACATCTTGGCAGGCGCAAAGGGCCACAAGCGCAATGCGGTATTGATGAACGCAGGCGCATCCCTCTACATCGCAGGCAAGGCGGAAAGTATGGCAGAGGGCGTTAAGCTTGCTGCGGAACTGATTGATTCGGGCAAGGCGGCAGAGACCCTTGCGAAGGTGATCGAGATCAGCAACCGCCCGGAGTAACCGGGGCGGACAGACCGCCGGAGGCTGCGGCGGGAAGGAAAGGAAGAAACCGATGAACATACTGGAACAACTTGCGGAGCACGCGAGAGTGCGGACAGAAGAAGCGAAGAGACGCCTTTCCGTGGAGGATCTCCGGAGAATGGCGGAGTCGCTGCCGAAGCGCCCGGGCCGGTTTGAGGCGGCCCTGTCCCGCGAGGGTATCTCGTTTATCTGCGAATGCAAGAAGGCGTCCCCCTCGAAGGGATTGATCGCACCGGATTTTCCGTATCTGCACATCGCACGAGAGTACGAAGCGGCGGGGGCGGACGCGATCTCGGTGCTGACGGAGCCCAAATGGTTTCTGGGAAGCGACGAATACCTTCGCGAGATTGCGGAGGAGGTAAGCCTGCCGTGTCTTCGGAAGGATTTTACGGTGGATCCGTACATGATCTACGAGGCGAAGCTTCTCGGGGCATCCGCGGTGCTTCTGATCGTGTCGCTGCTTGACGAAGCGCGGATTCGGGAGTATCTTGATATCTGCGGGTCTCTGGGGCTTGCGGCGCTTACGGAGGCGCACGACGAGGGCGAGATCGAGACGGCGCTTAGGGCGGGCGCGGGCATCATCGGCGTGAACAACCGCAACCTCAAGGATTTTACGGTGGACATCGAGAACAGCCGCAGGCTTCGCAAAATGGTTCCCGCGAACAAACTCTTCGTCTCGGAGAGCGGCGTTCGCACCGCAGCGGACGTGGCGGCGGCGCGGGCTGCCGGCGCGGACGCGGTGCTGGTTGGCGAAACCTTGATGCGGGCGGCGGACATCCGCGGCAAGTTAGCGGAGCTTCGCGGCGACAGATAAGCAGGAAAATGCTATGACACAGATCAAACTTTGCGGGCTTTCCCGCATACAGGACATCGAGGCGGCAAATGCTCTTGCGCCCGACTACATCGGGTTTGTATTTGCAAAAAAGAGCGCACGATACGTATCCCCGGAGACAGCGGGAGCGCTTCGCGCAAAACTTGCCCCGGGGATCAAGGTGGTCGGCGTGTTCGTCGACGAGTCGCCGGAAACGGTTGCGGCGCTGGTGCGGGACGGAATCATTGACATCGCACAGCTGCACGGTGCGGAGGACGAAGCGTACATCGCAGCCCTGCGCCGGCTGACAGACGCTCCGGTCATCAAGGCCTTCCGGCTCGGAAGCACAGGGGAACTGCCCCCTGCGGAGGCGGAAAAGCAGCGGGAGGCACAGCTTGCGACACTTTGCGAGGCGGCTTCGTGCAGCGCGGATTTCGTGCTGCTTGACTCGGGCGCGGGCACGGGGACGACGCTTCCCTGGGAGCTGTTGCGGGATTTTTCGAAGAAGTATTTTCTGGCCGGCGGGCTTGCGCCGGAAAATGCGGCGGAAGCCGTTCGGACGCTGCATCCCGCGGCGGTGGATGTGAGCTCCGGCATAGAGACCGGAAAAGTGAAGGACGCGGCGAAGATGCGCGCGTTTGTAAATGCAGTGAGAAAGGAAGAAGGCTATGAGCAATCCTGACGGACGTTTCGGAATCCACGGCGGGCAGTACATTCCCGAGACTTTGATGAACGCCGTGATCGAGCTGGAAAATGCATACAACCATTACAAAAACGACCCGGAGTTCAACCGGGAACTGACGGAGCTCTTTAACGAGTACGCGGGCAGACCGTCGCGGCTTTACTATGCGGAGAAGATGACGAAGGACCTGGGCGGCGCGAAGATCTACTTAAAGCGCGAGGACTTGAACCACACGGGCGCACACAAGATCAACAACGTGCTCGGCCAGGCGCTTCTTGCGAAGAAAATGGGCAAGACGCGGCTGATCGCGGAGACCGGAGCCGGCCAGCACGGCGTGGCAACGGCCACGGCGGCAGCATTGTTCGGTATGGAGTGTGTGGTGTTTATGGGCGAGGAGGATACGATCCGCCAGGCCCTCAACGTGTACCGCATGCGGCTTCTGGGAGCAACGGTGGTGCCTGTAAAGAGCGGCACGGCGACCTTGAAGGACGCGGTTTCGGAGGCCATGCGCGAGTGGACGTCACGGATCGCGGACACCCACTACTGCCTCGGCTCCGTCATGGGACCGCACCCGTTCCCGACCATCGTGCGCGATTTCCAGGCGGTCATTTCCAAGGAGATCAGGGAGCAGATGCTGGCGAAGGAGGGACGTCTTCCGGATGCGGTCATCGCCTGCGTGGGCGGCGGTTCCAACGCCATCGGAAGCTTTTACCATTTTATCGGCGATGAGGGCGTGCGGCTGATCGGCTGTGAGGCTGCGGGCCGCGGCATCGACACCTGGGAGACGGCGGCCACCATCTCCACCGGAAAACTCGGAATTTTCCACGGAATGAAGTCTTATTTCTGCCAGGACGAGTACGGCCAGATCGCGCCGGTATACTCCATCTCCGCGGGACTCGACTATCCCGGCGTGGGACCGGAGCATGCGTACCTGCACGACATCGGCCGCGCGGAGTACGTGCCGGTGACCGACGAGGAGGCGGTGCAGGCCTTTGAGTATCTCGCAAAGACCGAGGGCATCATCCCGGCCATCGAGTCCGCACACGCGGTTGCCTACGCACGCAAGATCGCGCCGACGATGGGCAAGGATCAGATCATTGTCATCACGATCTCCGGTCGCGGCGACAAGGACTGCGCAGCCATCGCGCGCTACAGAGGGGAGGACATCCATGAGTAATATCGCAAAAGCATTTGCCGACGGCAAGGCGTTTATCCCGTTTATCACCTGCGGCGATCCGGATCTCGCGACCACGGCGGCAACCGTTCGCGCGGCAGCGGCTGCGGGGGCCGATCTCATCGAGCTCGGCATTCCCTTCTCCGACCCGACAGCGGAGGGTCCGGTGATCCAGGAGGCCAACGTGCGTGCCCTTGCGGGCGGCGTCACCACCGATAAGATCTTCGATCTCGTCCGCGAACTTCGCAAAGACGTGACGATCCCGTTTGCGTTCATGACCTACGCCAATGTTGTATTTTCCTACGGAGCGGAGCGGTTTATCAAGACCTGCAGCGAGATCGGCATCGACGGTCTGGTGCTCCCCGACATTCCCTTTGAGGAGCGGGAGGAGTTCCTGCCGATCTGCCGCAAATACGGCGTTGCACTTGTGTCGTTGATCGCGCCCACGTCCGAGGACCGCGTAGCCATGATCGCGAAGGAGGCGGAGGGTTTCATTTACCTTGTCTCGAGCCTCGGCGTTACCGGAACCCGGGATTCCATCACAACGGACCTCACCGGGATCGTGCGCCGGATCCGCGCCAACACTGCGGTTCCCGTCGCGGTGGGCTTCGGAATCTCGACACCGGAGCAGGCCCGCGCCATGGCGGAGGTCTCCGACGGCGCCATCGTCGGCTCGGCCATCGTGAAGATTCTGGCGAAGTACGGCACGCAGGCGCCGGAGCATGTGGGAGAGTACGTGCGCTCCATGAAGGACGCGCTCCGCACGCTTGCGTAGGCGCTTCACTGCGGGATTTTTCCCGCGCGGAAAATGCACGGCGAAAATGCGCGGAATTTAACATAGATTTTACATAACGCTAACGGTCTTTTCACGTTTTTCCGATATCCTTGTCCATGGAACAATGGAACAGAGAATGCCGCACGATCGATGCGGAACACGCGTCCGGGGATGACGCGCAAAGGAGAAACGAACAATGACCGGTATGCACGGATTCACAGTGTTAGCTACGACTGCCGCGGGCACGGGGATGAGCATGATGAACATCGCCGAGCTCGTTGGCGGTCTTGTTTTTTTCATGTTCGGTATGCGGGTTATGTCGCAGGCACTCGAGAAGATGGCCGGCGGCAGACTCGAGAGAATGCTCAAACAGACTTCGGCCAATCCGGTGGTGAGCGTCCTCTTAGGCGCCGGCATTACCATCGCGATGCAGTCGTCTTCGGCGACCACCGTCATGCTTGTCGGTCTGGTCAACTCGGGCATCATGCAGTTCGGACAGACTCTCGCCGTCATTTTCGGCGCAAATATCGGAACGACCTTCACCGGGTGGCTTCTGACCCTCGGCTCCATCTCGTCGGGCACATGGTGGCTCACCCTGATGAAGCCTGAATTTTTCGCACCGTTCTTAGCGCTCGTGGGCATCGGCTTTCTGATGTTCTCCAAGCGCGACAAATACAAGAGCATCGGAACCGTGTTCGTCGGATTTGCCATCCTGATGAACGGTATGAGCATGATGTCGCAGGCGGTGAGCCCGCTGCGCGACGTGCCCGAGTTCCGCGAGCTGATGACCAAGTTTAACAATCCGCTGTTCGGTGTTTTGATGGGTCTTCTGATCACCGCCGTGATCCAGTCGTCCGCGGCCACCATCGGTATCCTGATCGCCATCTCCGAGGGCGGAATCCTCACCTATGCGATGGCCATCCCGATCATCATGGGCTTGAACATCGGTACCTGCGCGACGTCGCTGATCTCCTGTATCGGCACGAACTACAAGGCGAAGCGCGTGGCGACGGTGCATGTGATGATCAAGATCTTAGGTACCGCCATCTGGCTGTCGGTCTTCTGCGCGATCCAGGCGGTCACCCCGCCCGCATTTCTGACGCAGTCCATCGGCAGCGTCGGCATCGCCATCGTGCACACCGCGTTCAACCTTCTGACCACGATCGTGCTGCTGCCGTTTTCCGGCACGCTCACAAAGCTCACGGAGCGCATCGTCAAGCAGCCGAAGGAAGAGTCGGAGATGCAGGAAAACTTCAGTTTCCTCGACGTCCGTGTCCTTCGTTCCCCGTCCGTGGCCGTTGCCGAGTGCAACAACTTAACGAAGAAGATGGCCGAGCTTGCGTGCCAGAACCTCTTCGATGCCATGAGCCTCTTCGACAACTACAACGAGGCCACCGTCGCCGAGGTTTTGAAGAAGGAAAATGAGCTCGACATGTACGAGGATAAGCTCGGATCCTTTCTGGTCAACCTCTCCGCGCAGACGGTTTCCGACCACGACGCGCGCATCATCTCCAAGATGCTTCACACCATCGGCGATTTCGAGCGCCTGGGTGACCACGCGGTCAACCTCTACAAGGCGGCCGAGGAGATCCGGGAGAAGCGCTTGAGCTTCACGCCTGTTGCCTCCGCCGAGCTTCGCGTTCTCACAAACGCCATCGATGAGATCCTCACCATGACCACCGAGTGCTACACCAAGGCCGACCTTGATCTTGCATTCCGCGTCGAGCCTCTCGAGCAGGTCATCGACAAGCTCACCAGCACCATCAAGACGAACCACATCGCGCGCCTGCAGAAGGGCGGCTGCTCCATCGAGATGGGCTTCATTCTCTCCGACCTTCTCAACAACTACGAGAGAATTTCCGACCACTGCAGTAACATCGCCGTGGCGGTCATCGAGGTCGAGCGAGGCGGCTTTGATACCCACGAGTACTTAAGCGGCATCAAATTCGGCAACCTCGAGTTTAACCAGATCTACGACTCCTTCGACAAGAAGTATTCGCTGGAGTAATCTGCATGGAATCTTCCGGCCGCCGGAGGTGCGCGATGCGTGCCGCCGGCGTTTTTTGATACCGGAACGGAACCGATTTCTCTTGACAAAAAAGTAAATATATGTTACTATTTACTAAATGAGTTGCGGCTAGGGGGCCGCGATCACGGAAGAAAGGTTAATGACAAAACAGTCGCAAAATGATCCGGAAAATCATCACTGAACAATTGTTGGAAGAGTGCCCGAACTGCGGGGCTCCCCGCGTCACGGAAGAGAAGATCTGCCCGTACTGCGGAACCGTAATGACGGTGCGCAAGATTGATACCTTGTATCTGAGCACCGTGGACAAAGCAGAGTTTGCGGAGTTTCTCGAGTCCGGAGAGTACGCCGGAATACTGCGGGAGAAGCGTCGCCGGAAGCAGGTGGACATTGTCTCCACGGTCCGCCCGGCGTCCTGGCACGACGCCCGCAGCATCGTGAGACTTGTCGCCGCCGGAATGTTCTTTCTGGCAACCGTCATCCTCGCAGACTATCTGGCTTCGGAAAATGCAGGCCGCACATACACTTATGTTCCCGCTGAGGCGCAGCGCGCCTGGGCCGATGTCGGAGCCGTCGTTCTGCTGGCAATGCTCACGGCCTTCGCAGGTGCGGCGCTGGTGATGTGGTCGGCCGCCTCCGTAAAGCGGTACCGGAACGTACTTAAGTACGGCAAAAAATACACCGCCGTGGTGATCATGCGGGGGGATGAGCTTCGCGGAACGTACGGTGCCTTTGACGCAGCAGTCGGAAGAAGCGTGCCGCTCAAGGTGAGATTTGAGCTGGACGGCCGCCCGACCGTGATGCTTTTGACGGGGCCGGCCGGAATCGAGATCGGAGAGAGTATTACGATTCTCGGCTACGGGAAAGACTATGTTGTCGCGCCGAGGGACGCGGCATGAGAATAAAAAGGAAATTGTATTCAGGGGGGAACTATGGTAAAGAAAGAAACCGTAACACAGAAGATGCTTTGGGAATGCCCGAATTGCGGAGCGCCGAGAGTTGACGAGGAGAAAAACTGCCGGTTCTGCGGCAGTGCCCTGGTGGCGAAGACGGTTGTCACTGAGGAGATGACGAAGGAGGGCGTGGACCGGCAGTTTATCATCGATAACAGCCATCCGACCATCGTGTCGGAGCTGAAGCCGGCCTGGCTCAGTGAACCGTCCAGGATTGCGCTGCTGCTTGCCGGCGGGGTTTTTGTCGGATTCGGCCTGTGGCTCGTTTATAAGACGGTGGCGCAGGGGGCCGGTTTATTGACGGCGGTGGTATTTTCTCTTGCGGCTGCTGCTCTTTTTCTTGCGCTTGCGGTGGTCCCTGTGGTAAAATACAGACGCTTTTTGAAATCGGCGCCGGAGTATGAGGCGGCGGTGGTGTCCGTGGACAAACGGCTGGAGCCGGTCGATGGTGAGAGCTTCAGGTCGGAGCCCGTTGAATTCACCACGATGACGGTTCTGTTTACGTACGAAGGGAAGAAGGTCTTCGGGCTGTTCCGCGTATCCAACAAAATAGGCCGGGGCACGTATGGAAAAGGCGAAAAAGTAAAAATCAGAGTGAACGACGGCAAGATCGCCCTTTCGGAAGGGTGACAACGGTGTGTGCCGGAATTTGCTGAAGCCGGGCGCAGGCCCGAGATTCATTTCGGAGGTAATCAATGGAACCGATTCACAGCATTGACGCGGAGGACGATCCTTTCGCATACCGTTA
>CACZRV010000038.1 GCA_902783725.1 uncultured Lachnospiraceae bacterium
CCTGAGGAGCTACCTGAGGAGCGGCCTGAGGAGCGGCTGCCTGGGGAGCTGCTAAAGGAGCGCCGCAGAACGGGCATACTGCAGAACCGTCAGGAATCTGTTTTCCACATTTTGCACAGAACATAACATTTCTTCCTTTCTCATATCATATTTCGAAGTTCGGACCTCGCGTTGTTACGCGCATCAACGCATCGCACTTCCGCGATTGCCCGCCTATACGATTTCACTATACCGCATTTTCGGATGGTTTGCAACCATTATTTATGCGGAAAATGCTGATTTTGCGTGCTTTTTCGCACTTTCGGAGCATTTTCCCGCGATTTCGCGGATATTGACTTTCCCGCGGCAAATGAGTATGATGAAAATAGTTTGTAAGCGCCTTTTTCGAGGCGGCAATCGGAGGTATTATGGAGACTTCCCGGGACAATTCCGCAGCACCCGTCATCGAGTGCGAGCGCGCTTCCATCGGCTTCGACAACCGCACGTTCATCGAGGATCTGTCGTTCCGGGTCTACCCGGGCGATTTCGTGAGCATCGTGGGCGAAAACGGCTCCGGCCGCTCCACCCTGATGAAGACGATCCTCGGCATTCTGAGGCCGTTGCGGGGAACCCTTTCGGTCAACATCCCGGGTGGCAGCCGCGGCATCGGTTTTCTCCCGCAGATGAGCGACGTGGCCCGCGACCTTCCCGCGAAGGTCCGCGATGTGGTCCTGACCGGTCTTTTGAGCCACAAGGGCCTGTGGCCGTTCTTCACGAAGAAGGACAAGCAGAAGGCCGCAGCGGTGATCGATCGGCTTCACCTGACGGACCTGGCGAATCGTCCCTACCGCGAGCTCTCAGGCGGTCAGCAGCAGCGTGTCATGCTGGCACGGACGCTGCTGTCGGCGGAGCAGGTGCTTCTCCTCGACGAGCCCGTCACCGGTCTGGATGCGGCGTCGGCCGCGGAGCTTTACGAGACGCTTCGCTCCTTAAACCGCGAGGACGGTCTGACGATCCTCATGGTCACCCACGACGTGGGCAGCGCCCTCGCCAACTCCACGAAGATCCTGTCCATTGAGGGCGGCGCGGCATACTTCGGAGCGCCGGAGGATTTTGCGGCGACGGACGTTTCTCCGGCGGATTGATGTTTTGATGATGTTTTGATCTGATTTTTTATTTTTCGGAGGGTTATAATTATGCTTGAACAACTGAAGAAGGACGTTCTGGAGGCCAACCTTGCGCTTCCGAAGTACGGTCTGATCACCTTTACCTGGGGCAATGTCTCCGGCTACGATCCCGCGTCGGGCCTCGTCGTCATCAAGCCGTCGGGCGTTTCCTACGAGGGAATGACCGCGGACGACATGGTGGTTGTGGATCTGCAGGGCAACGTCGTGGAGGGCACGAAGAAGCCGTCCTCCGACACGCCCACGCACCTCGCGCTGTACCGCGCATGGCCCGGAGTTCTCGGCATCGTGCACACCCACAGCCGCAACGCCACCACCTACGCTCAGGCAGGCCTTGACATCGTCGCCGGCGGCACGACTCACGGTGACTACTTCTACGGCGACATCCCGTGCACGCGCTACATGACGCCCGAGGAGATCGCCGGCGAGTACGAGCTTGAGACCGGCAACGTGATCATCGAGACCTTCGCAAAGCGCGAGATCGCACCGCTGGACGTTCCCGCGGTTTTGGTCCGCTCCCACGGTCCGTTCACCTGGGGCACCTCCCCTTCGGAGGCGGTTCACAACGCCGTGGTTTTGGAGGAGCTTGCCTACATGGCGATGCACAGCCAGATGCTGCTTCAGGGCGATGTTCCGTGCATGCAGCAGGAGCTTCTCGACAAGCATTTCTTAAGAAAGCACGGCCCGAACGCATACTACGGGCAGAAATAAACAGCGTATAAACGCAGGGAGCAGACGTGAGAATTTTCCGAGGCAGACGAATTCGCATTTTCGCAATCCTGGCGGTCCTTCTTCTGGGGACCGCCTTGTTCGGCGTGCCCGGGATTGCGTCTGCCGACGTCGGAGGAGAGAGGATTTTCCGCGAGGGCGAAGCTGACGGCAGCGCCGGTGACGGTGCCGGCGAGGGCGATGACAAGCCCGACACCAGCGTTGCGACGTCCATCCTGGGCGGCGGCCCGTCCATCGGCGCCAAGGCCGCCATCGTCATGGAGGTGGGCTCCGGCGCGGTTTTATATGCGAAAAATGCAGCCGACTCCTACGCTCCCATGAGCCTTACGAAGCTGATGACCGCGCTTCTCACCATCGAGAAGCTGGACATGACGGACACCGTCACATTTTCCAAGAAATCGATTCACAGCATCGGTTCCTCCGTCACCCGCATCGGCCTGGTGGAGGACGAGACCCTCACGGTTCTCGACACGCTCTACGCCATGCTCGTGGCCTCGGCGGACGAGACCGCATACGCGCTGGGCGAGAAGATGGGCGGCGGCAAGGTCGACAAATTCCTCCCGATGATGAACGAGCGCATGAAGGAGCTCGGCGGCATCAACACCGAATTCCGCACCGCCACCGGCACCGGCGGCACGAAGCAGTCGTCCTGCGCCTACGACCTGGGCCTCGTCGCCTGCGAGCTCATGAAATATCCGCTGTTTTTCAAGATCGCGAGCTCCAAATGGTACGAGGTTCCGGCCACGAACCTCAAGGAAGCACGCATGCTGGCGCAGACCCACGCCTTCATCCGCAAGACCAAAAACTATGAGTACGCCATCGCCGGCAAGACCGGCGGCGTCTCCTCCTCCGAGGGCTACGCCCTTTGCACGTACGCCGAGAAGGACGGCATGACCGTCGTCGCCATCGTCCTCGGCTGCAAGAGCGGCGACAGCTGCTACGACGACACCGTCACGGCCCTCAACTACGTCTTCGAAAACTATAAGGTTTACTCCATCCGCAGCGTCGAGAGTTCTGTAAATGCTTCCTACACGGGCCTCTTTGAGTCGTGCCCCATGTTCGATGACGGCACCGGCGACCTCGTCTACATCGACCCCGCGGCCTACGTCGTGCTCCCGCACGGCACCACCCCCGAGGTCCTCTCGAAGACGATCTCCTACTCCATCCCCGACGAGTACGTCCACGGGGAAAATGTGATCGGCCACGTCTCCTACTTCTACAGCAACCGCTGCGTGGGCAACGCCGCCATCATTTTCAACAATCCTGAATTTCCCATGTCCCAGGCCGAGTTCGAGGCCGTCTGGCCCCGCTTCCTTGTGCTGCCGAACATGCTCCCTTCCCAGGGCGGTTCCGGTGTGGTGATCGACAACTCGCTCCTCACCGCCAACCTCTCCCCGATTCCGACCGTGGATCCGGCAAATGCTTCGCCGACCCCGGTCCCGCCCACGCCGACGCCCGCCTCGGACCTCGTCATCGAGAAGAAGCCCGAAACCTCCGGTTTCCTTCCCTCGGTCCCGGTCCGCACCAAGGCCTGGCTGCTCGGGGGCGCCATCTTCCTCGTCACCTTCGTGCCCTGCATTCTGGTGATCTTCGTCTTCCTGCCCCGCCGCGCGCGCCGCAAGAACCGGGTCACAAAGCGGCTGTAGCCGCCCCACCCATCCTCGGCGGAAGGCACGAAGGAAATGGCTCAGGCGCAGGTTCAGGGAATCTAAGCGCGCGCTTCAAACGAATATCGAAAGGCCGTTCCGTCGAAACTCGCTTCGCTCAGACATCTAGGAACGGCCTTTATTCATTCTTGCGCGCGCTAAGATAGCCCTCACGAAGGCGATGCCTTCGTGAGTCACATGCTTCTTCGCCATTTTCTTCGTGCCTTCCGCCGTGCAAAAGTATGCCGCGGCTACAGCCGCTTTGTTGGCGCGGGTGGTAACAAAGGGACAGTTCTTTTGTCTCATTGGATGACAAAAGGGGCTGTTATTCTTTTACTTTTAACCGGCCTCGGCGCTGCCCCAGGGGGCGCTTCTCGGCCGGTTGCCTCGTGCGCGGAGCCTCCGCGCCGCGGATGTGAAGGGGCTGTCTGTTGTTTTTAGTCATGTCAAATTGCAATTACGGCAATGAAGATATCTATCCTGTAAAGCGCATAATCAATAAAGTCTTAAACCGAAAAACGCCCGCAATTTGCGGGCGTTTTTCGTATGATTTTTTTCTTTTGTTTCGTTCATTCATAACGCCCCATGGCCGAGGGCGCGTTTGGGAAATTCGGCCTGTGGCGAGCCGTGAATGCCCGCGCACGAGGCAATCCGGCCGAGGCGCGCCCCTTTGCGGGCAGCGCCGAGGTCGATTCCCCACCTTTAATCAACAAGACCATTCCATTCGTTCGTTTCCGCTCCCATCAATGCCCGCAAGCCGGTCTGACGACTGCCCCCGCCTGGCGAAGCGCCTCAGGCAGTTTGCTATCGCAAAAACTACCGATTTCTGCGATTCCACCTGAAAGGCGCTTCGCCGATGGGAAGCCCCCGTCAGACGAGCTTGCGGCCCATCAGGACGCCCATGGAGGACGCCATCATGAGGCCTCTGGTCCAGCCGGAGGAGTCTCCCAGGCAGTAGAGGCCGGCCACATTTGTCGTGAGATCGGGCTCCATTTTCACCTTGTTGCTGTAGAACTTAAGCTCCGGCGAGTACAGAAGGGTCTCGTAGCTTGCGAAGCCCGGGACAACCATGTCCACCGCCTGGATGAAGTTGATGATGTTGGTCATGGCGCGGTAAGGCATCGCGGCCGTGATGTCGCCGGCCACTGCGTCGGGCAGCGTCGGACGGACGTTCGACTGCGCGAGCTCCTTCGCCCAGGTGCGCTTGCCGGAGAGAATGTCGCCGTAGCGCTGCACCAGGATTTGCCCGTTGGCAAGCATGTTGGTGAGCTCGCCCACCTTCTGGGCGTACTCAATGGGCTTGTTGAAGGGCACCGAGAAATTGTGGGAGCAGAGAATCGAGAGATTCGTGTTGTTGCTCTTTAATTCCTTGTAGGAGTGGCCGTTGACCACCGCGAGGTTGTTGTCGTAATTTTCCTGCGAGACAAATCCGCCCGGATTCTGGCAGAAGGTCCGCACCTTGTTCTTAAACGGTGCGGGATAGCCCACGAGCTTGGATTCATAGAGGACGGCGTTGACCTCCTCCATGACCTCGTTGCGGACCTCGACGCGCACGCCGATGTCGACGGTGCCGGGCTTGTGCGCGATGTCGTAGCGGGCGCAGAGCTTCTCAAGCCACTCCGCACCGCGGCGACCCGTGGCAACCACCACGCTGTCCGCCTCGTACTCCGTGCGTCCGCCGGGCAGGTTGATGACCACGCCCTTGCACACGCCGTCGTTGATGATCAAATCTTCGCACGAGCAGCCGAAGATCATCTCCACGCCGTGCTCCTGCAAAAAATGCTCTAACTTCTTGTAAAGCTCCTGCGCCTTCTCCGTACCGAGATGGCGGATCGGGCAGTCCACAAGCTTCAGGCCCGCCTGAATGGCGCGCCTGCGGATCTCCTTCACCTTGTCGGGCTCGCTGACGCCCTCCACATGGGTGTCCGCGCCGAACGCCAGATACACGGAGTCCGTGTAGTCGATGAGCGCCTGCGCGGCATCCGCGCCGATCAGCTCCGGAAAATCCCCGCCGACCTCGTAGCTCAAGGACAGCTTTCCGTCGGAAAATGCTCCCGCCCCCGAGAAGCCGGTGGTTATATTACAGGGCTTGCAACCGACACAGTGGCCGGTCTTCGCCTTCGGACAGCTTCTCTTTTCGATGGGCTGCCCCTTCTCGATCATCAGTATTTTCTTCTTCGTGCCGCGCTTGATCATCTCATATGCGGTGAAGATTCCCGCCGGCCCTGCGCCGACGATCACTACATCGTACTTCATAAAAACCCCATTTCTACATAGGTCCGCGGCGGGCTATATATGTCCGCGGCGGGCCGGGTAGGCCTATGCCGGACCGCGACGTGTTACCGCGGACGAAAAGTCCTCGCTCGCAGGAAAATGCTCGCTCGCTCTTTTGTGCGCGTTTCCCGTCGCGTCGGTATTTGTTATTCGGCCCGCCGCGTCGGTACCGACATATGTCGGCCGCCGCGGTGGCTCCTGAAAACTGTTTTTGTTGCAGAACGATCAGCGGTGGTGCTGATCTTGATCAGTTCTTTTCC
>CACZRV010000039.1 GCA_902783725.1 uncultured Lachnospiraceae bacterium
CCAGTACCAGTGCATGGTCACCTTCAACATGAGCCGGTCCGCCTCCTACTTTGAGTCCGGCATCGGCCGCGGCATGGGCTTCCGCGATTGCAGCCAGGACCTGCTGGGCTTCGTCCACCTGATTCCGGACCGCGCGAAGGAGCGCATCATCGACATCGCTTCCACGCAGTTCCCGGACGGCGGATGCTACCATCAGTACCAGCCGCTCACCAAGAAGGGCAACGCCGACATCGGCGGTGACTTCTCCGATGATCCGCTGTGGCTGATCCTTTCCGTTTCCGCTTACATCAAGGAGACCGGCGACTGGTCCATCCTCGACGAGATGGTTCCTTACGACAACGATATGAGCAAGGCGCAGACGATGCTTGAGCATCTGAAGGTTTCCTTCTATCACATCGTGGACAACCTCGGACCGCACAAGCTTCCGCTGGCGATGCGCGCCGACTGGAACGACTGCATCAACCTCTCCTGCTACTCCGACACCCCGGGCGAGAGCTTCCAGACCTACACGAACCCGAAGTTCGCTGCAGAGGGCGGCTACTCCAAGGTTGCCGAGTCCGTCATGGTTGCAACGCTCTTCACCTACACCGGTCCGAACTACGTCGCAATCCTCAAGCACCTCGGCAAAGACGATGAGGCTAAGGCCGCTCAGGATGCCATCGACGCCATGAAGAAGGCCATCATGGATTCCGCATGGGACGGCGACTGGTTCCTCCGCGCTTACGACGCCAACGGCGAGAAGATGGGCTCCAAGGAGTGCGAGGAGGGCAAGATCTTCATCGAGCCTCAGGGCTTCGCCATCATGTCCGACGTAGGCAAGGAGCAGGGCACCGATGTAAAGACCCTCGCCGCCATCGACGAGAGACTCAACACGAAGTTCGGTCTTGTGCTCAACAACCCCGCGTACTCCAAGTACTACATCCAGTACGGCGAGATTTCCACCTATCCGGGCGGTTATAAGGAAAATGCAGGTATCTTCACGCACAACAACGCATGGATCATCTGCGCGGCTGCCTACGCAGGACAGGGCGATCTCGCGTTCAAGTACTATTCCGAGATCGCTCCGGCATTTACCGAGGAGACCAGTGACATCCACAAGACCGAGCCGTATGTTTACGGACAGATGATCGGCGGCAAGGACGCCGGCTCCGATATCGGACGTCCCGGCAAGAACTTCGGTCAGGGCAAGAACTCCTGGCTGACCGGTACCGCTGCATGGAACATGGTAGCCATCTCGCAGTACATTCTCGGTATCATGCCCGACTTCGACGGTCTGAAGGTTGACCCTTCGATTCCGGCGGAGTGGGACGGCTTCACGGCGGTTCGCAAGTTCCGCGGTGCGATCTACAACATCACCATCAAGAATCCGGATCACGTCTGCAAGGGCGTGAAGACGCTCACCGTGGACGGCAAGGCTGTTGCGGGCAACGTCATCCCGGTTCTCGGCGCAGGTGAGCACACCGTTGAGGTTGTGCTGGGCTAAGGCCGTGCGCAACGCGCAAAACTTACATCAGACAAAAACAAAACGAGAGGTTGCCGGATCCGGCAGCCTCTCATTTTTCATCGGTTTCATTTTTCGTTAACGCCCGTTTCGCCCGAAAATTCTTACCAGGGCTTCAGCCACAGGTCGAGGTCGCAGTCGCCCTTGACGCCGGGGATGGTACCCTCGCTGGTGTACTGCCAGATGTTGAAATCGTAGCGGTACGTCACGGTGTCGCCGTAGTATGCGAACCAGAACGGATAATCAGCCAGCTCGTCGCGGTTGACATTGAGGATCGACCAGCGGGTGCTCGAGTAGAGCATCGCCTGATAGCCGGCCTCCTTGATGTGGTCGAGGAACGCCTTGGCAACCGCCGTCCGCTGCTCGCGGTTCGTGGTGTTGCCGCGGGCGCCTTCGCGCTCGTAGTACTCGGTATCAAAGACGATCGGCCAGTTGATCGGAAAATCCTTCACAAAGTTCAGAACGTAGTCCGCCTCCGCGACGGCCTCCTCCGGCGTGATGGCCTGGGAGTAGAAGTAGACGCCCACGTCCAGTCCGTTGGCAAGCGCCCCCTCGATGTTGGCCTTCGCGTACTCATCCGGCTCCAGGGTTCCCTCGCCGGGACCGCGGAAGCCCACACGGATGATGGCAAATTCGATGCCCGACTCCTTGACCTTCTTCCAGTCGATCGAGCCCTTGTGCTTCGAGACGTCGATGCCCATGCGGGAAATGATGTTTCCGTTGTCATCCTTCACGTACCGGAAGCCCTTCTCGTCCTGATAGTAATGGTCCTCGTCGAAATTATAGGTGTGCTTCGCGATGCGCTGGTATTCCGGCAGATACAGTTTCTCGCCGGTGCCGTTGCTGAGCACCACAGGATTCTCGAGGTATTCCACGGCAGGCGTGTTCACCTTGCCGAAATCCATATCGTCATAGTTGAAGCTCACATATGCGCCGACGGTCGCCGTGCTGACGCGCAGCGTTCCCTGATTCGGCACCAGCAGTGCCGAAACCTCGCCGTAGTACTCGCCCTCTCTCACGTACAGAGGGGAAATAACGCGGATTCCGTCCGCCGTGACCTCCCACGTAAAATGCTCGCCGTATCGAAGGGCCTTGCTTCCCGACTCCTTGACCGCCGAGACGACCTCCTCCGACGCGGAAAATGCATACCACGCGCCGTGTCCTGTGGTGAGCGCCACTACATTTGCCTGCGCCACCGCGTCCTCCGGCTTCTCCGCAACCGTGGATCCGGGCGCCAGCGTAAACCAGGTGCGAACCGCATCGAAGCAGTCCTGCTCGCGGCCCACGTTCATCTGGCCGGGCTCAAGCACCACAACCGAACGCGGGATTCCCTGCTGCTCCTGCACAAACAAAACGTACTTCGTGCCGCCCATGATCACCGGGTCGGGCGTGAGCAGACTCCAGTCGTCCGCCAGGGTGTACGGAATCTCGTAGTCGAGCATCTGGGTGGTCTCCATCCAGGCGCCGAACTCGCCCTCCTTCGCGGCATCCGCCGAAGGGTACTCGTTCCGGTACATCAGAACGTACTCCGGATTGGCCGCGCCGCCGTAGGCAAATGCAACATACTCCGTGTCCAGCACCGTCCGGATCGACGCCGTGTAGGAACCGCCCTTCTGGTTATACTCCGCGATCTTCGCCTCCGTGTCGGCGCAGATGCGATAACCCGACTTCTTGTTCGCCCCGCCGGTCGGCGTGATGTCCCCGCCGGAACCGCCGTTGGTCTCATACCACATCATAACGCAGACCGCGATCAACGCAAGGCCTGCGACCAGCGCCATGATCATCCACAGCCGCCGGTGCATGCGCAATCTCCGGTTCTGCTCCTCCAGGTGGTCACGTTCCTCCTCGAGGGCGCTTAACGGCAGCTGTCCCGCAGAAGACACACCGTAATTCTCGTCGATGTCGTACCCGCGCTCGTACGCCTCCTGCTCTCTTCGCTCTCTGTCAATCATATCAGTCAACTCCCCGGGACGCAGTCTTTCTCCCCGCCGCGGTGCATCCCGCCGATCCCGCGACACATACAGTATACCAAGAACTCGGAGGAAACACAACATTTAGTGTGCGGAGAGGCCGGATTTTGCGAATCTTCATTTTCCCATTGACAAACCCCGCGAAGTCCGTTTATAATGTCGCCAAGACAAATGCTGAGAAGGGAAAGAGTACCGTCTTTACGAACCTACAGAAAGCAGCCGGCAGATGAGAGGCGCAGGGAACGAAGTCGGGAATACATCCCGGAGCATCGCACCGAACACCGGGCAACCGGCATGGTTATTAGGCTGCGACGGCCTGCCGCCGTTACACGGCAGAGTATTACCGGATCTGCTGTTGCATTTTCGCGATACTCACAAAGGTCACGGGTGTGAGCCCGCGGCGAAGAAAGGTGGTAACACGAGCGCGCCCTCGTCCTTTTCGATAGGATGAACGGCGCTATCTTTGTATTTAGGAGGATTTTACCAATGAAAATCTACGAAGAACTCAAAGCCCGCGGATTGATCGCGCAGGTCACCGACGAGGACGTGGTCCGCAACCTCGTAAACGAGGGCAAGGCCACCTTCTACATTGGCTTCGACCCCACCGCGGACAGCCTGCATGTAGGCCACTTCATGGCGCTGTGCCTGATGAAGCGCCTGCAGATGGCGGGCAACAAGCCCATCGCCCTCTTAGGCGGCGGCACCGGCATGATCGGCGACCCCTCGGGCAAGACCGACATGCGAAAAATGCTCACCAAAGAGCAGATCGCTCACAACATCGAATGCTTCAAAAAGCAGATGGCAAGATTTATCGACTTCTCGGACGGCAAG
>CACZRV010000040.1 GCA_902783725.1 uncultured Lachnospiraceae bacterium
GTGGTGCGGCGGCTGCAGAACAGTTTACAATACCTGCTCCTGCGCAATATGTTCCGAAGGAAGAATTTGCCCCAACGTAAAATGCTGCAAGGAAAAGAACATAGATGCTTGTTACGAGTGTAACGAGCTGGAAACCTGTGAAAAAGGATTCTATGTGCCGTCCAATGACGGAGCAAACGCAGCAAAGGCGCAGAGCCTTTATATCCGAAAGTACGGGAAGAAGGACTTTCTGAAGATTCAGACCCGATTGCACGAAAAATATGAGTTTCAGAAAGTTCAGGAAATCCTCGGACAGGACTGTAAAAAGGCACTGCGGATGCTGGAGGAAAACCGCTGAACCGAATACGGGCTGTATTCTGCGGGATTATCGGTTCAGCTTCTCCTGATAAAATGTTTCGTAGACGTCTTTCCACAAACTATAGTTTTGGTCCATCATCCGCTGTGCGTTCTCGTTCACGGGGAGCGTGCTGTCCGGATAGATCGCGGGCAGGTAGTGGATGTAGAGTTCCTGAACGGGGAAACCGTCATCGTCGAGCACGTCGGAGTCCTTCATGCAGATGAAGACCGGAATCACGGGAGCGTTGAATTTGGCGGCAAATTTGAAAGCTCCGGCCTTGAGCGGCCGGGGCTTTTTGTAGTTAAACCACATTGCCTGCTCAGGGTAGATCAGAATCTTCTCGCCGCGGTCAAGCAGCACCTTCATGCCCGTAAAGAACTCCCGCATTGTCGCGTGGTTGGAGCTTAAGGGAAGGGTGTTGGCATGCCGCATCATGATGCGCACGGGACCCTTGAAATTCGTATAGTTGCTCTCCTTGATCACCTTGTACAAATAGTGCCGCTTCTTAAGCGCGGGCTTGATGGTCCGGTACACGGCGTAGTTGTCGCTCAAGTGAAAATGATTGCAGGTGACGATCGCGCCGCCCGTTACGGCGGTGGCATTTTCCAGGCCGTTCACTTCTTTGATGATCAGCTTTCTCTTGCGGATCATATTCTCGAAAAATGCTTTTCCGAGGAAATTGGCGACCTTCGTCTTCGCTTTGCTGGACAGCTTTCTGATGGTATAGTCCACCTCACCCGGTTTGATGGGAATCGCAGGATCGTCCTCCTCGACATCCTCGTTGAAACGCCCCTGAGCCTCGTACTCTTCGATGCGGGCAAGAACCCGGAGTCTGTCTTCTCTAGCCATGGCACACCTCTTTCTTAAACCACAGTTTCCGGAATGTCCGGTCGCTTCGCTTGATACCTTCGATCGCGCCGAGGATAGCCTGAAAGGCCTCACGGTCGTGCTGACGGTCAAGGTCGGAGTAGCTGTTGAGGGAATCAAGCAGGAGAGGGTAGAACTCGCTGTCCTTTGCATACTCCCAGAAGTACTCGCCGTTGATGGTGTCCGCATAGTGCCAGGGCTTGTTGGACAGAGCGTAATGGCACAGATTCAGCTCGCCCTGCGGCGGCTCGGGGAAACTGTGCTTGTTCCAGCCCGTCGGAAGATACTTGACCTGACCGTGGCAGATCACGTTGAGGTATTCCTGATCGGGCGCAAGGCTGTCAAAATGATACTCCGTAAGCATCCGAAGGAACGTCTCCTGCACCTTCTGGCGGCGGAATTCCGCAAGATTCATGACCATCACTCCGGAGTTAAAGTAGGTGTTGTGAGGGATTCCGATGATCTCCTCCACGTAGTTTGTAAATTCGGGACTGCGGTCCGTGTTCTGCTCATACACCGCGGCCAGCAGCTTGCCGGTGACGTCCGTCTCGTACAGCTTTGCGATGTCGTTCAGAAGGATCACGTCGCTGTCGAGATAGATGGCCTTGTCGTACTGCGGAAACGCGGTTTCGATGAAGAGCCGGTAATAGGCGTCAATGCTGAAATAGAACATCTCGGGAAGAGTCTTACGAACCGGCGCAAGCATTTCCGCAACGTCGTAAAATTCGATGGTCACATTTTCCGTCTGATGCTTTTTGATGATCGCCTGATTTTTCGCGGAGATATCGGTCTTCAGAACGGTGATGTGATACTGCCGCCTGGGCGACACGTGAGCGATCAGCGAGAGAATGGCTACGTCCAGATAGGGAACGTAGCGGTCGTTACAGGCAAAGAAAATCGAGATTGTTTCGTTCATGGCAATGCCCCCTTTGAATTATCAGGTTCATTTTCCTGTAAAGTGCTATTTAAGTAAAGATAATGTTAGTTCGCGCGCTCTCGCGTGCAAAAATGCTTCCGAACCGTAGCGAGAGAGGACTCCACTGCAGCGGGAATTTGTCGGAAAATGCTTGATTTACAGGGGGAAGGCTGATATGATGAGGGTATGGAAAACGTAAAAGCTATCGTCTCGCAGAATTTGCTGAGACTTCGAAAAGAAAACAACTTTACACAGGCGGAACTGGCCAGACGAATCAATTATTCGGACAAAGCCATCTCGCGCTGGGAGGCCGGAGAGGTCGTTCCGGATCTGGAGACGATCTACGCCTTGAGCGAGGTGTTCGGCGTGCCGGTCTCGCAGATCACGGAAGCGCGTTCGGAGGAGGCGGACGAGACCCGTGTGCACGAGATCAGCCGGAAGATTCTTTCGCAGATTTTTTTGTGCTGCGAGATCTGGTTCATCTTCACCGCCTTGTTTGTGTACCTGAAGATTTCACGACAGACCACCGTCTGGCAGCTGTTTGTATGGGCCGTGCCGTTCTGTATGCTGGTGCTCTGGATCTACAACCGGAAGGAGCGGGCAAACCTGCTGCTCTTTATATATTCCACCATATTCGTATGGTCGTTTACAACGTGCATCTATCTTCACCTGGTCAAGTCCAACCCGTGGTATGTGTTCTTCCTCGGACTGCCGGCCCAGGGACTGCTGATCATCCGCTACCTGTTCAACTACAGGCAGAATCTCAAGGGAATCCGGCTGACCAGGCGGAGCGGGAAGCAATCGAGGCGAAGATAACAAACGAGGGTAGCCAAGGACGAGGGCAGCGGCGGAAACCATCATGAAACCGGGGGAGAAAAATGAAATTTAAGGCGATCTTTTTTGACCGTGACAACACGCTGACATACTTTAATCAGGAAAAGGTCCGCTGGCAGAACGAAACGGTAGCGTCCTGGAGCGGAAAGCCGCTGGAACTGCCCTACGAGAAGATGATGGAATTGTTTTCGCAGGCTTCGGAGGGCCGGACGCCGTGGTACCGTAATCTTGAGGACGAGCGGGAATTCTTTCGCCGGTATTACAAGTATCTGCTCCTCGGCGAAGGGGTCACGGAGGATGTCGACGAGCGGGCGGGATTGTTGTTCCGGGAGCTTTGGTGCAACAATGACCGGGTATTGTTTCCGGAGACGGTGGAGGTGCTTGAGTACTTTCATAAGCGCGGCTACCGGATGGGCGTGATCAGCGATACCTCGCCGTCCCTTCAGTACACGCTGGAGCAGCTCGGAATCGCGAAGTATTTTTCATCCTTTACGGCGAGTTCTTTGGTGGGAGCCGGGAAACCGTCCCCGATCATATACAACGCGGCGCTCGCGTCCCTGGGGGTGACGGCGGAGGAGAGCATCTACGTCGACGATTATCCGCCGGAGGCCGACGGCGCGAGGGAGCTCGGGTTCACGTCGTTTATCATCGACCGGAAAGGACAGTACGGCGGAAAATGGGCAATCGCAAGTCTTACGGAACTGATCCGGTTTGTGGAGAGTGCTGAAAATGAATCTGATTGAGATAACTGACATTACGGCGCCGGAGCTTGAGGTGTTCACCAAATGCTCCGAACCGCAGCTGTACCGCTATTTTGAGCCGGAGCTGGGGATCTTCGTTGCAGAGAGTGCAAGCGTGATCCTGCGGGCGCTGGAGGACGGCTACGAACCCCTTTCGGTGCTGGTGGAAACCGGTCGGATGGAGGGCGAAGCGGCCCCTGTCTTTGAGGCGATCGAGCGTTACTGGGGCAGGGAAAAACTGGACACGATCCCGGTGTACACCGCGGGGGTAGATATTGTGACAAGGCTCACCGGGTACGCTCTGGTGCGGGGCCTGTGGATGACGATGCGAAGACGTCCTGCGACGCCGCTACAGGAGTTTTGCCGGGACAAAAAGCGCATGGTCGTTTTGTTCGAGGTTGTGAATCCGGCCAATGCGGGCGCCATCGTCCGCTCTGCGGCCGCTCTCGGAATGGACAGCGTGCTCTTTTCCTACGGGTCCGTGGATCCGCTGGCAAGGCGCGCCTCGCGGGTCAGCATGGGCACGGTGTTTCAGATTCCGTGGACCTACGCCACGAAGGAGGAGACCGAGGGAACCGCACTGGTGCGGAATCTGCAGTCCTACGGCTTTAAGACCGTCGCCATGGCGCTTACGGAGGATTCGACCAGCGTTGACAACGACGAGATCCGGGCAAACGAAAAGATTGCCGTGTTCTTAGGCTCCGAGGGGCCGGGACTTCCCAAAGAGGTCATCGCCGCCTGCGATTACCGCGTCAGGATTCCGATGCACCACGGCGTCGATTCGCTGAATGTGGCGGCCGCAAGCGCCGTCAGCTTTTGGGAGCTCATGAAATAGGAAGACGGGTTTTCGAGGGGGATTCGGGAAGATGGAATATATTCATACGGTTCAATACTACGAAACCGACAAGATGGGGATCACGCATCATTCGAACTACATTCGCTGGATGGAGGAGGCGCGGGTTGACTTCCTTTCGCAGATCGGCTGGGATTACGCCAGGCTGGAGGCCGCGGGAATCTTTTCGCCCGTGCTGAACGTAAATTGCGAGTACAAGCGGACAACCACATTTCCGGAGCAGATCACGATCCGCGTCACGGTGCGGGAGTTCCGCGGCGTGAAGCTTCATCTGGCGTACGAGATGAAAAATGCAGCCGGCGAGACCGTGTGCCTGGCCGCCTCGTCCCACGCATTCCTAAACGCGGAGGGTAGGCCGGTCCGGCTTTCCAAGGAGCAGCCGGAATTGTTTGATACACTCACTGCGCTGGCGGAGGTGGAAACATGCGAAAGATGAGATTGTGCGGACTTCTGGCGGCGTTCTCGGCGATGCTTTTGCTGACCGCCTGCGGGAAGGATGCCGCGAAGCAAACACAGGAGCCGGCGGAGACGGCAACCCCGGAACCCACGAAGGCGGTAACGCAGGATGCGGAGCCGACGGGGAATGTGACACCCACGGGCGAGGCAGCGCCGACGGGCGAACCGACGCCCGCGAACGAGCCGACACCGACGGAAGATCCGGATGAGAACGGAGGAAAAACCATGAGCGAGAACGCGAAGCTTTTGTACCAGGGACACGGAAGCGTGCGGATCACCACGCCCGAAGGGAAGACCATTTACGTAGATCCTTTCATGGGCGACGGCTACGACGTGCCGGCGGATCTGATCCTGATCACGCACAGCCACTATGACCACACTCAGACGCAGCTGATCACCTCGAAAAATGCAGACTGCAAGACCGTCACGTGGGCCGAGGCGCTGGCGGGCGGAACACACCAGAACTTTGATTTCGGGTTTGTGAAGGTTGAGGCGGTGGAGGCCGGATACAACAAAAACCACAGTGTGAAGGATTGCGTCGGTTATGTGCTTACATTTTCCGACGGTGTGACGCTGTATCTCACCGGCGACACATCGACGACACAGCAGATGCCTGCGCTTGCAGACCGTCATCTGGACTACGCCTTCTTCTGCTGCGACGGCGTTTACAACATGGGTATGGAGGAAGCCATCGCCTGCGCAAAGACGGTGGGAGCGAAGCACAGCATTCCGTACCACATGGTGCCGGCGCAACAGTCGGGCTTTGACCGGACGGTGGCCGAGAAGTTTGACGTGCCCGGACGGATCATCGTGGCGCCGGGCGAGGTGCTCACGCTGGAGTGACGAACCGCGCAAAATAGGTGTTGACAAACCGTCGGCGGGCTGATATAGTAACGCCAATAACACGAGAAAAGCGACGACGGAAAGAGTAGTTCCTCACGAATCATCCAGAGAGAACGGCGCAGGGTGGAAGCCGTTTATGAGGACGATGAACGAAAACCATTCCCAAGCTGTGGCGCCGAAGCGAGTAAGCGTTACCGTATGCCTGCGTTAAAGGTTAGGATTTGTTGGAATCTGAAGCGAAAAGTTAAGGTGGAACCGTGCGATAGCACCCTTATGACTGTATTTACTGCGGTCCGAGGGTGCTTTTCTTGTGTTGTTGCATTACATTTGCCGACATTTCGGCGGAACAGGAGAACAACATGGAAGACAACAAGCAACTGTACATTCTGGCAGGCTATGACGAGGCGTCGGAGGCGCATCTTTGTCATCTTCAGAACCTTTTGTACGAGCAGGGGTTCGTCGGTACCCACACCAAAAACATTCCGATGCACATCACCTTAGGGTCATTTCCGACCGACCGCGAGGAACTTCTAAAGGTGCTGATGCAGCGGCTGTCCGAGGAGGTTGATTCCTTCGACGTGACCTTCAATCACATCGGCATCTTCGGCGGCGCGAAAGTCCTTTTCGTGTCCCCGGACATGAACGACGAGCTTCTTTCCCTGAAGGAGCGCTGCAGCGACTCGTTCCACTGGACCCCGCACACCACGCTCTTGATCGACGAGCCGGACGTGATCTTCCGCGCGGCCCCGTACGTGCTTCACGAGTTCAAATCGTTCGTCGGAAAGGTCAACTCGCTGCACCTCTACGAGTTCTTTCCGACCAGACATATTATGAGCGTGAACCTCCGGGACACCCGCCTTACGGGCAGGGTGCGTGAGATGGCGCAGGAGGAGATTCCGGAGTGCGTGCAGGTCATTCGCGAGTCGTTCGCAACCGTTGCCGAGCAGTTCGGCTTCACCGCGGAAAATGCGCCGCGCTTTACCGCATTTGCCACCGACGAGCGGCGCCTTCAGTACCAGTACTTCATCGAGAAGCGCCCGATGTATGTGTTCTCGCACAGCGGTAAGATCGTCGGTTACTACTCGCTCGGGATTTCGGAGGACGGCAGCGCGGAGCTTAGCAACCTGGCGGTGCTGCCGGAGTTTCGGCATAACGGCATCGGCGCAAAGCTGCTTAATGATTGCTTTATGAGGACACGGATTCTCGGACGCGCGAAGCTGAAGATCGGTATCGTGGAGGAGAACCGGGTGCTTCGAAAGTGGTACGAACAACACGGATTCGTCCACACCGGAACGCAGAAGTTTGACTTCTTCCCGTTTACGTGCGGATATATGGAAAAAGAGTTGTTTTGAAAGGAGATGATCGGCAATGGATTTACATGATTACAAAGATGTTGCGGATAATTACGATCGCTACCTGGATGTGATGTATGCTCAGGAAGACAACCATGCGGGCTTTCAAGATTTTTACCTGAGTCTGGCGCGCCACTACGGCCAGGGCGGCGTTGTTGACATCGCCTGCGGAACCGGCGCGGTTTTGTTGTATCTCGCGGAGCGCGGAATCGATATCGACGGCACGGACCTTTCGGAGGAGATGTGTCGCGTCGCGGATGAAAAGGCGCGGAAAATGGGCCTGTCCTTGAACATTTACCCTGCGAATATGACGAAGTTCAGCTCGAGAAGAAAGTATTCGCTCGCGATAATTGCGCGGAGCGGTTTTATGCATCTTCCGACGCAGCAGCTGCAGATTGAGGCGCTAAAAAACATCCGCGAGCAGTTGACGGACGGAGGGTATCTCACGTTCAACACGTTTGACCCGTGGCCGCCGATGCAGGCGCAGCAGATGCAGACGGACCCGAAGAAGGATTACACGTTTCGGCTGGAGTACGTCAACAGCGAGGGCAACCGCGAGAAGATCTACAATGCGATCACATACGATCCGTACAGCCAGCAGATGTACGGGAATTGGAAGTTCGTGACGTACGACGATGCCGGCAACGTGATCGGGGAGCGCATCCGGCCGCTTCTGATGCGCGAGACGTACCGCTCCGAAGTGTTTCTTTTGGCGGAACTGTGCGGCTTTGAGGTGCGCGCCATTTACCGCGGTTACAAGGGAGACCGGGAGGACCTTCGGGACATCACGACGGCATCGATGTACCGCAGCAATCTGATCTGGCTTCTTCGAAAGAAATAAGCCTTTCCGAGCATTGAAAATGCAGCCGGTTTAATAAACGGATAAGAAACGGAAAAGGAACGGATTAAGACTTCCGCCCGCAATTCGCATACGATAGGAGTATCAAATGCGGGCGGAGGTTTTATATGAATCAGGGCAATTACAACAAGTTTTTACTGCTGTGGGCGGGGCAGCTCATCTCCTCGATCGGCGGCGGTCTGACGAGCTTCGGGCTCGGAATTTACATCTTCCAAAAGACGGGAAATGCCTCGGGCACGGCACTTTTGACGCTTCTCGCGTTTCTGCCGGGACTGCTTTTGAAGGTACCGGCCGGAGTGCTCGCGGACCGGTACGACCGAAGGCTTTTGATGATGATCGGGGACGGTTTTTCGGGCCTCGGCGTTTTGCTTATCCTGCTCTGCATGATGCGCGGCGATGCGGCGACATGGCAGATTTACACCGGCGTCGTGATCAGCTCGGTGTTCTCTGCGCTTTTGGAGCCGGCATTTACCGCGACGATCACGGACCTGTTGACGAAGGAGCAGTTCTCGAAGGCCAACGGGCTCGTGTCGATGGCGGGCAGCGCGGGGTATCTCTTCTCGCCGATCATTGCGGGATTTTTGTTGACGGTGAGCGACATCAAGGTGATCCTCGCAATCGATATTGCGACATTTTTCGTGACGATCACAGCGGCAGCGGTTGTGCGGAGAGGGTTGCCGAACAAGGAGGCGGAGAACCGGACGCCGTTCTTTACGAGCATGAAGGAAGGGTGGAAGGTCATCACCGGAAAGCGGGGATTGTTGCCTCTAATCCTGATCACGTCGCTGGTCACGCTGTTCATGGGCGTGTTTCAGGTGCTGGCCGGGCCGTTCGTGCTTTCATTTTCCGACGAGAAATCGCTTGGAATCGTGGAGACCGTCGCGGCATCGGGCATGCTCGTGTCAGGGGCAATTCTTGGAATCCGCGGGATCAAGCGAAACTTTGTGCGAAAGCTTAGCCTCGGGCTTACTGCGAGCGGGCTGGCCATGGCGATGTTCGGCGTGAGCCATAATCTGTTCGTCATCGGGACGTTCGGCTTTTTGTTCTTTTTAGCAATCCCGGTCGCCAACAACAGCCTCGATTATCTGGCGCGCACGAACATTCCGAAGGAGCTGCAGGGGCGCGCGTGGGGAATGATCGGTTTCTTGTCGCAGTCCGGTTACGTGGTCGCGTACGGCCTCTCCGGCGTGGTCGCGGATGTGGTCGGACGCGCGACCGGAAAGGGTGTTGGCGGAGGTTCGGCGGCAACCATCTTCGCGGCCGGAATGTGCCTTGCCGCAATCGCCATCGGACTTGGCAGAGTCGCGCGGATCCGGGAGCTGGAGCCGGCCGGGACAGATTCGATTGGGGGCTGTTCAGAATGCTGAAAATGTGGTATACTGTGCCGAAGTATTGTGCCCTTCTTTCGGAGCGGGCGCGGAAAATGAGGCAGTCGGATGCGCAAGAGAGTGATAACGGAATGGCTACGGATCGTCGCGGGTTTGCTGGTATTTTCCTTCGGCGTTCATTTGACGATCTTTGCGAATATCGGCCTGGCGCCCTGGGACTGCCTGGGAATGGGCATCGCGAAGCACACGCCTCTTAATTACGGCGTGGCGATGACACTGATCGCCGTGACGATCCTGTTGATCGATATCGCGCTTCGGGAGCGCGTCGGATTCGGAACCGTGATCGATGCGCTGCTGACCGGAAACTTCGTGCAGGCGTTCAATTCCCTCAATCCGCTGGCGCTCAATAAAAGCGTGTGGACGGGAATCCCAATCATGCTGATAGGATTTGTCTTCATGGCGCTCGGAATGTGGATCTACATGGCGGCGCAGCAGTGCTGCGGGCCCAGAGACTCCCTTTTGGTGGGGATCGGAAAGCGCATGCCGAAGGTGCCAATCGGCATTGTGGAGGTTTTGCTGTGGGCTGTTGTTCTGCTGATCGGTTTTCTGCTGGGAGGACCTGTGGGGATCGGGACGTTGATCAGCACCTTAGGCGCCGGGCTGGTGATGCAGGCAGTGTATTCGCTTGTCCGTTTCGAGCCGAGAAAGCTTGTGCACCGCGACATCTTCGCGGTCATGAAGGAGTTACATGGAAATCAACAAAACAATTGATAAACTGGTGCGGAAGGCAGGCCTCGGCAGCGTTGCCGGCGAGATCAAGCCGGTGACCGGGGGATTGATGCACCGCATGTTCAAGGTTACGACGCAAAGCGGGACCTACGCCGTCAAATGCTTAAACCCCGAGATTATGAAGCGCCCCGAGGCGAAGGCCAACTACCGGACCGCGGAGGATCTCGAGAAGCGCCTCGAGGAGGCCGGCATCCCGATGGTACCGGCGTTAACGTTCGGCAAGAGGAAAATGCTTTCCGTGGACGGCGCGTACTTCTACATCTACCGATGGCAGAAGGGCGCGATCACGGACGAGTCCGGCGCGACACCTTCGCAGTGCAAAAAGGCAGGCGAGCTGCTCGGCCGGATCCACGCGATCGATTCGAAGATTCTGCCCGCGAAGGAGTGCGGGGAGCCCGAGGTAAGCAACGTGGATTTCGCGGGGCTTGCGAAGCTTGCGGCGGAGAAGAAGAGCCCGGTTGCGAAGCTTCTTCAGGAGAGTGTTCCGATGCTTGCGGATGCGCAGGAGAAGCTCAATGAGGCGAGACGAAGCCTTCCGCCGGTTCGCAGTATCTGCGACGGGGATATGGACCCGAAAAATGTGATGTGGTACCGCGGCAAGCCGTATGTGATCGACCTCGAGTGCCTGGCGTATGAAAACCCGGTCGGGTCGTGCCTGGACCTTGCGCTGCAGTGGTCGGGACTGACAAACGGAGCGTTCCGAAGAGAGAGTCTGGTTGCATTTTTCGAGGGATATCAAAAGAGTTACGACAACGGTTTTGTCGATTACGATTCGCTGTTCGGAATCGCATACACGTGGATCGAGTGGCTGGCGTACAACATCCGCCGCGCGCTCGGACTTGAGGGCGAGAACGAAGCGGAGCTCGGCGAGTCGGAGGTCCGCAACACGATCGGCCGGATCCGCGCCATCGGCGAGTCGGAGGGCGAGATCACGGCGGCGCTTCGCGAGGTGCGCGTGCGCGCGATGGAGGCGCTTTCGGACCGTGTGTCCGAGCTTCTTGACAAGCTCGAGCGGCAGGGCATACGGAGAGCGTACGTTGAGGAGTTAAGCGGTGCGATCAAGGTGCTCTCGGCATACTATGACGGGCCGAAGTGGAAGGAAGATTTTGCGGCCGACGAGGCGGGGGCGTTCGGCGCCGACGTAAAGCGCGGCGTGCTCTCGGAGGACGGGCTTTACGACCTGCTGGAGCGCTGGTCGGAATGGGTAGAAGAGAATTGTCGAAAGGAGAACAGATGACATGGAGATTTTGGTTTCGACGGGAGCATTGATCGGTCGCCCGAACGGCCGCAATCCGCATTTGCTTACGGACCTTGCGAAGCGGCTTGACGGCGACGGTTTCGAGTTTATGATGTACAGCACATGGTATGACACGGTGGAGGAGATCACAGAGCTTGTGAACAGCCTTTCGTTGCACATTCCGGTGTATCACTGCCAGAAGACGGTGGGCGAGGACGTGACCGTCGGCAACTTCGACGAGGCATACCGGAAGATCGCGATCAATGCGAAGCAGGCGGCCGACATCGGCTGCGGCAAGATGGTGCTCCACCTGTGGAACGGTGAGATCTCGGACTCGAATTTCGCCAACAACCTGAAGGCGTACGGCGACCTTCGGAAGATCACCGCGGACTGCGGTGTCGATCTTTTGGTGGAAAATGTCGTCTGCAACATCGAGGACCCGCTTCTGCACTGGAAGCAGCTTGCGGACCGCTATGACGCGCCGCACTTTATCTTCGATACGAAGATGGCCGGGTTCCACGGGCAGATCGATGCATTTTGCGAGGGCGAGTATGCGTGGGCGTGGAAGGAAGGCCTGGTGAAGCACTACCACATCAACGACTACGCCGGCGGATATAAGGACTGGACGGCGCTTCGCACGCTGCCGATCGGCGCGGGCCACATCGATTTCGAAAAATTCCTCGCGTTTGTGAAGGGCACCGGCTACGACGGGACGTTCACGCTGGAGTCCACGGCGTTTGACAAGACCGGCGCGGTGGACACGGACATGCTAAACCGCCAGATCGCGTTCGTGCGGGAGCAGTGGAAGCGGTAGTTTTTGCGGATATGTAAAGGAATGTTGCGGAACGGATGCATTTTTCGTACAGTTTGCCGATTGACTTTGGTTTTAACTTTCGTATAATGGTTTCGGTATGTGTAACGGGGAAAACAGTATACGAAAGGGCAAATGAAATGAAGAATTTGTTTGATCTTACCGGACAGGTAGCTGTTGTCACCGGAGCCTCGACAGGACTGGGAGTGCAGATGGCGAAGGCACTCGCGAGCCAGGGGGCAAATCTCGTGCTGATGGCACGTCGCCAGAATCTCCTGGATGAGAACAAGGCAGCAATTGAGAAGGAGTTCGGTGTGAAGGTTCTCGCATATGCATGCGACATTACCGACACCGAGAAGGTGAAGAGTGCGGTTGCCGCTACGATGGCGGAGTTCGGCCGCGTGGACATCCTCATCAACAACGCGGGCACCGGCGCGGTGGCACCGGCAGCGGACATTACGGATGAGCAGTTCCAGAATGAATTGCAGATCGACCTCTTCGGCACCTTTGTGTGCGCGAGAGAGTTCGGCAAAGAGATGCTCAAGGCTCACTACGGCCGCATCATCAACATCGCTTCGATGTACGGTCTTGTAGGAAACATGGCAGCGACCTGCGCGCCGTATCATGCGGCAAAGGGCGGCGTTGTCAACCTGACCCGTGCGCTTGCGGCAGAGTGGGGCAAGGAGGGGATCACGGTCAACGCGATCTGCCCGGGCTACTTCTGGACGCCTCTCACACAGTCGACGCTGGAGACCGATTGGTTCTCTGAGTACGCGAAGGGTGCGATCCCGGTAGGCCGCTACGGCAACGAGGGCGAGCTTGACACCTGCACATTGTTCCTTGCATCGCCGGCATCGGCTTATGTAAACGGACAGAACATCGCTGTGGACGGCGGTTACACCTGCATTTGATTTATACCATTTTGCGCATCGTTTTTTACATTGACCGGATGCGGAAAGAAGCTTACAATAGAATCGAAAACAATGATGAACGCCCGTGCATTGTCACGGGCGTTTGTTGAATCGACCGGAGGTTTACAATGAATCAGGAGAAGATGACGGCGTATCTCGACTCGCTGCTTGAGATCGGGCTGCCGTCGTATGATGTGGAGGTTCGCAAGGACCATGAAGTGATCTACCGTCACCGGGGAGGATTCGCGGATGCGGCGAAGACGAAACCCGTTGCGGAGGACCAGAAGTATCTGATGTTCTCGATGACGAAAATTCAGACCATGACGGCGGTGATGCAGCTTGTCGAGCAGGGCAGACTCTCCCTGGACGATGAGGTTGGAACGTATCTGCCGGCATTTCGCGATGTTCTGGTCCGCGAGGAGCGCGACGGCGTTGTGAAGCTTGTGCCGCCGCACACGCCGATCACGATGCGGCATCTCGTGTCCATGCAGTCCGGACTTGACTATGATCTTCACCGCGGCGGGATCGACCGCGTGAAGGCGGAAAAGGGGGACGCGGCCGGCACCCGCGAGCTGGTGGATGCCATGGCGGAGGCACCGCTTCTGTTTCATCCGGGCGAGCATTATCTCTACAGCTTAAGCCACGACGTGGCGGCAGCGGTTGTGGAGGCGGTCTCGGGGGAGCGCTTCGGCGACTACCTTGCGGAGCATATATGGAAACCCCTGGGCATGGACCGGACGGGCTTTGCGAAGCCGATGAACGACGATCTTCCGGGGCTTTGCGAGCAGTTCGTCTGCGACGGGGGTGATATCGCGAAGATCCGGCCCATGGAGTCGTCCTGCGACTACCAGCTCACGGGAACGTACCAAAGCGGCGGCGCGGGCCTTTGGAGCTGCACGGACGATTACGCGAAGCTTGCGGACGCCATCGCCTGCGGCGGAGTCTGCGCGAACGGCGCGAGGATTTTACGGCGGGAGACCGTTGCGGAGTTTCAGAAGAATCTGCTCGGCAGCGATTCCCTCACGGAGATCCGTAACAACATGGGTCGCTTCGGTTACGGCTACGGCATCGGAATGCAGGTTCTGCTGTCGCCGGAGGAGATCGGTAGCAAGGCGCCGGCGGGAATTTTCGGCTGGGACGGCGCTGCCGGGAGCCTTGCGATCATGGATGCGAAAAATCATCTTTCCCTGGTGTTTACGATGCACGTCAGAAACTGCGGATATGCGTACGGCGTGATCCATCCGTCGCTGCGCGAGCTTTTGTACGAGGAGGGCTGACATGGCGTACCGCATGGTGGCAATCGATCTGGACGGAACGCTTTTGACGGACGATAAGCGGGTGAGCGAGGGCAACCTGGCGGAGCTTCGCCGCGTCATCGCGCAGGGCGTTCACGTCATCATCTCCACCGGCCGGGCGTGGCCGGGCGCGAAGCCCTTTGTCCGGATGCTCGGGCTGACGCTGCCGGTGATCACCAGCAACGGCGCCATGATCGTGGACAGCGGGAGCGAGGAGATCATGTTTAAAAAGGACCTCTCGCCGGAGGCTGCAAAGATCATTCTGGAGGGCGGAAGAGCGCGCATGACGAGCCAGATCATCTGGAGCGCCAACCGGCTCTACGGACTGCCGCTTGACGAGCGGCTGGCGGACTACGGCAAGCGCTTCGGTCTCATGGAGCCGAAGCCGATGCCGCCGATCGAGACGCTTTTTGACATCGGAGTCTCGAAGATTCTGTGGTACGACGACCCGGAGCATATCGCAGCCTGGGTTTCCGAGGCACAACAGGGCATATTGTTTGACAAAATGCCGGAAAATGTCACAATTTGCAAATCCCTCCCGGTGTACGCCGAGTTTTTCCGCGGCGATGTCTCGAAGGCGAAGGCGCTGGAGGCGGTCGCTTCAATGTTCGGCGTTCCCATGGAGGAGACCATCGCAATCGGCGATGCTGACAACGATCTGCCCGTGCTCGCAGCAGCCGGAACGGGTGTTGTCATGGGCAACGCCGAGGAGTCCGTGAAGGCTGCGGCGGACTTTGTCACGAGGGATAACGAGCACGACGGCGTGGCCTACGCATTGTCGCAGTTGATCCCGTGAGAAGTGAACAACAGTTGTCGGTCAATTCACAAAAAGTTTACGAAAAGCCCCCGAAAACGGGGATTTTTCTGCTATTTTTGTGCACTTTTGCATTTGCATCTGTCTTTCTAAATGTGCTATAATGGGTCTGTAGTCTGACGGTCTTGTTGAAGAAGAACAGGAGTGATAGCATGTTTCGGAAAGGAGCGTATGTAATCCACGGCACGAACGGCGTGTGCCGGGTGGACGACATCGGACCGCTGCGCGGAATGGGCGCAGGGGATAAGGATTATTACACATTGACGCCGGTGTATTCCAACGGCGGGAAGATCTTCAGTCCGGTCGATAACGTCCGGATCGTACTGCGCCCTGTCCTGACGAAGGCGGAGGCGGAAGCGCTCTTGTCCCGCTTGAACGATCTCGATGAATTGTCTGTCATCGACGAGAAGAAACGCGAAGATGCGTATAAACAAGCATTTTATTCGGGCAAATGCGAGAATCTTGTGCGCATGTTGAAAGCAATCCATGCGAGAGGTGAACTGCGTTCCTCGCAGGGCAAGCGTGCCACCGCAAGCGACGAGCGTTACATGCACATGGCGGAGGATTGTCTGTTCGGCGAACTGGCCATCTCCTTCGGCATCAGTCGCGAGGAGGCGAAGGACATTTTCGTGCAGAAGTTCGAGAACGAGAAGGACACCGCGGACTGAGCGGCAAAAACGCTTAAAACATAGTATTTTTATAGGCAAAACACATCGGCGAAGGAGCAATCCGACGCCGATTTTTTGTTGAAAATGAACGTATTTTACGTATAAATACGTGTATACACGCATTAAAACGCCGAAAAGAAAAAAACAGAGTAAATGGGAACGGAAAATACTGGATATTTTTTACCTTTCGTGGTAAAATATATACTTGGGGATTGGGGAGCATACGCCCAATCGGTTATTACCCTAGAAGGAGGATTTTTAATGGCCACAAAAAAGAGTACCGTGCCGTTTAACGGGACGGAAGAGCAAAAGCAGAAGCTTCTGCAGGTGATTCGTGAGCTGAAGGATGAGCGGGGCGCACTTATGCCGATCCTGCAGAAGGCTCAGGACATTTACGGCTATCTGCCGATCGAAGTCCAGACGATGATCTCGGACGAAACCGGCATTCCGCTGGAGAAGATCTACGGCGTTGTTACATTTTACGCGCAGTTCTCCCTGTATCCGAAGGGA
>CACZRV010000041.1 GCA_902783725.1 uncultured Lachnospiraceae bacterium
AGCGTCCAGATCCGCACCGCTCACCGCGATGGGAAGAAGACCTACCGCCGTCAATACGGAGAAGCGTCCTCCCACATCGTCCGGCACTACGAAGCTCTCGTAGCCCTCTTCGTTGGCCACCTGCTTCAGGGCTCCTCTCGCCTTGTCGGTAGTCGCGTAGATACGCTTGTTGGCCTCCTCGCGGCCGTACTTTTTGATCAGAAGCTCCTTGAACACGCGGAATGCGATCGCGGGCTCCGTCGTCGTTCCGGACTTGCTGATGATGTTGACGGAGAAGTCGCGGTCCCCGATCACCTCGATGAGGTGCTTGAGGTACGTTCCGCTGATGCTGTTGCCTGCGTAGTAAATCTCGGGAGTCTTGCGGATCTCCTTCGACACGTTGTTGTAAAAGCTGTGGCGCAGAAACTCGATCGCCGCACGTGCGCCCAGATACGAACCGCCGATGCCGATCACAACCAAAACATCGGAGTCCGACTGAATCTTCGCTGCCGCCTTCTTGATGCGAGCGAACTCGTCCTTGTCATACGCTACCGGAAGATCGATCCAGCCAAGGAAATCATTGCCTGCGCCGCCCCTTCCGAGAAGCTCTGCCCTTGCCGCCTCCGCCTGGCCCTTGATCAGGGACATCTCGGAAGCGTTCACAAACCGCGACGCCAACGCCGCGTCAAATGTAACATTTTCCATACTACGAACCTCGCCTTTCCCGGATCTGCGCTCTCCGCCCCCTTCGCATCCTGCGTGCCATGCGCGTGCGGGTGCAATCCGTTTACCGTGTG
Organism: uncultured Lachnospiraceae bacterium; assembly: GCA_902783725.1. Taxonomy (GTDB): domain Bacteria; phylum Bacillota; class Clostridia; order Lachnospirales; family Lachnospiraceae; genus ISDg. The sequence continues at coordinate 777 of CACZRV010000041.1, forward strand.
CCATTATAACAAACCGCCGTGCGCAATGCAAGGGCAAAAAAAGCGACATCCGCCGCTGTCTTTTGTTGCTTTTCCAAACAACGACAGGAAAGATGTCGCAATTGCTCAATGTTTTGTCCGGTACATCAAAATTGCCGCTGCCACGGCTGCATTTAACGACTCCGCCATGCCCTCCATGGGGATGCGGACCCTAACGTCCGCCATGGCCGTCGTCTCCTCCGTCAGGCCGTTCGCCTCGTTGCCGATGAGGATGCCCGTGCGGCCCTCGTAGGCCGGCTCCGTGTACGGCACCGAACCCTGCAGATGCGCCGCATACAGCGTAACGCCCTCGCTCTTCAGCGCTGCCAGAGTCCCCTGCCAATCCTCCGCGTACAAAAACGGCACGCGCAGGATCGCGCCCATAGTCGAGCGCACCACCTTGGGGTTGAACACGTCCACCGAGTCCGTCGTCAGGATCACGCCGCTCATGCCGGCCGCCTCCGCGGTGCGAAGCACGGTTCCCAGATTTCCCGGGTCCCGCAGGCTCTCCAAAAGCAGAAGCCTCGCGTCCTCCTTCACAAGCATGTCCGAAAGCTCATAGTGCGGCATGCGGACAACGGCCAGAACGCCCTGGGGCGTCACGGTCTCCGCGACCGCGTCAAATGCCTCGTCCGAAACCGTCTCGTAGCTGCACGTCGAAAGCGCCTCAAGCTCCTCGTCGTCAAGCCCCGCAAGCCCCCGCTCCGACCAGTAGATCTTCACGAGATTCTCCGGGTGCTGCGCAAGGATCTCGAAGAACATTTTCCGACCCTCGCAGACAAAGACGCGGTCCTCCTCCCGGGCGCTCCGCTTTTTAAGCAGAGTCGCGAGGTACTTCAGTTGCGGATTGGATTTTGCCGTAATCATCTCGTAAGCTCCTCTCCGTCGCGGGCTTCCCCGGACAGCTCCGATGCTCCTCTTCCGATCTTCACTGCTCTTCCTGCTTCGCAAGCTTGGCCGCCTGATCGGCCGCCGTCAGTCCGTCGATCAGCTCCTGCAGATCGCCGTTTAATATCTTGTCGAGCTTGTACAACGTCAGGCCGATGCGATGGTCCGTCACGCGGCTCTGCGGAAAATTATACGTCCTTATCTTCTCGGACCGGTCGCCCGTTCCGATCTGGCTTCTGCGGGCCGCTGCCTCGGCATCGTGCGCCTTCTGAAGCTCCAGGTCATACAGCTTTGCACGCAGCAGCGCGAACGCCTTGTCGCGGTTTTGCAGCTGCGATTTTTCGGTCTGCGAGTACACCACGATGCCCGACGGAAAATGGGTCAACCGCACGGCCGAGTCCGTCGTGTTGACGCACTGACCGCCGTTTCCGGAGGCACGCATGACGTCGATGCGGATGTCCTTCTCGTCGATCTTGACGTCGACCTCCTCCGCCTCCGGCATCACGGCCACCGAGGCCGTCGAGGTGTGAATGCGCCCGCCGGATTCGGTCTCCGGCACGCGCTGCACGCGGTGCACACCGCTCTCGTATTTGAGCACGGAGTACGCTCCCTGCCCCTTCACCATGAATTCCACTTCCTTCATTCCGCCGAGGCCGGTCTCGTCCGCATTGACGAGCTCGATCTTCCAGCGGCGCGACTCGATGTAATGCACATACATGCGATACAGCTCCGCCGCAAACAAAGCCGCCTCCTCGCCGCCGGCGCCCGCACGGATCTCGACGACAACGTCCTTGTCATCGTTCGGGTCCTTCGGGATCAAAAGAAGCTTCAACTTCTGCTCATAATCCGTGATCTGCGTCTTGCCGTCGGCAAGCTCCTCCTTGAGGAGTTCCCGCATCTCATCGTCCGATTCGCTCTCGAGCATCTCCAGGCTCTCCGCGACCGTCTGTTTTGCCTTCTTATACGCAAGGTACGTGGTCACCAGCGGCTCGCAGTCGCTCTGCTCCTTCATGAGCTTGCGGAAGCGGTTCGTATCCGCCGTCGCATCCGGGCTCGAAAGCTCGAGCTGGAGCTCTTCGTATCGCTTGCATACGTCTTCCAATTGTTCAAACATGATCTTTCATCCTTTCTCAATTCGGGTTATTTTCCTTTGTCTCCGCAGTCAGACCAACCGCTACAAATGTCCGATAACAACCCGATCGAGTCCGGCGTAATCCTTCTTCACGCGCACCCCGGCAAATCCCGCCTCGCGGAACAGGGCAGGCACGCTGACGCCCTGGTCAAATCCGATTTCCACGATCAGTATACCTCCCGTTTCTCCGTCACCGGCCGGCCGCAAATGCTTCGCGCCCTCCGTAACCAGCACACGGTAATATGAAAGACCGTCCTCGCCCCCGTACAGCGCGAGGCGCGGCTCATGGTCCGTAACCTCCGGCTCCAGGCCGGCCAGCTGCTCCGGCGGAATGTACGGCGGATTCGAAACGATCACGTCGAACTCTCCCTCCACACCGGAGAACATATCGCTCTTAACAAAGGACACCGAAACGTCGTTCCGGCGGGCATTTTCCGCGGCGACCGCAAGGGCCGCCTCCGAAATGTCAACCCCCGTCACCGACGCGGGCTTCCCGAGCTTCGCAATGCTCACGGCAATACAGCCGGAGCCTGTGCACATATCCAAAACACGCTTCCCCGCACAGCATGCAAGCGCCTCCATAACGGCGTGCTCCGTGTCCTGTCTGGGGATCAGCACATCGGGCGTCACCGTAAACGGCAGCCCCATAAACTCCTGCTCTCCCAGGATGTACTGAAGCGGCTCTCTCGCAAGCCGCCTCTTTGCAAGTGCGGAAAATGCATCCCACTCCGGTCCGGAAATCGCTTCCTCGCGGCGCATCAGCCACGACGCCGGCGTCATGTCACAGACATGCCAAAGCAGGCGCTCCGCCTGCAGAGTTGCCTCCGGCACCCCCGCCTGCTGCAGCGCATCCGCCCACGCGCGCGCTGCCGCGCGGTACGTCTCCGGCTTGCAAATCTCCATGGCAGAATCCTTTCATTTTGGGGCGTTCAAAAAGCCCGTCACCGTGGGCACATAGCTTCCGTCATCGGCGATCAGATACTCGCCGACCTCCAACGGTACCGCGCACTGATCTGCGGCGGTTCCCGCCAAAAATGCCTTCCAGTCGAACACCGCCTCCACCGAGGCGATGGCCACCGCAAGCATCTCGTCGTCCGGCTCCTTCGTCGTGAGAGCCTGCATCCACAGACCCGGCTTGCTCAGCACAGCGATCACACGGTTGTTCGTGCGTCCCGCAAGGCGCAGAAACTCATAGCTTAACCCCGCCACGACCGGAAGCAGCAAAAGCCGCACGCCGAAGCGCACCAGAAACTTCAACACCCGCGAATATCCGGTGTAGAGCGGGAACAGATTGACGATGGAGAACACCAGAATACTGATGACCATGACAAAGATCATAAAGCTCGTTCCGCAGCGCTTGTGCTCCTTCGAGGAGACCCGTGCATTTTCCACCGTGAGGGGAAGTCCGTGCTCGATGCAGTTGATGGTCTTGTGCTCCGCACCGTGGTAGCGGAACACGCGCTTGATCTCCTCCATGCGGGCGATAAGCGCCACATAGCCGATGAAAATGCCGATCCGGATCAGGCCCTCGAGGATACTCGAAACCCAGGCTGACTCGATGCCGGTCACGCGCTCAAACAGCGACGTGATGGCAAACGGCAGCAGCATGAACAACGCGATCGTCACCGCCAGCGACAACACGACGGTCAGGCCGACCATCGCAGGCGTCATGAACGTCTGGGATTTCTCCTCCTCGGATGCCGGCACGGCCTCCGCAGAAGGCTCAACAGCCTCCGTTGCAGCTTCCCTTGCGGCTTCCTTTGCAGCTTCCCGTGCAGCTTCCTTTGCAGCCTTCTTAGCTGCCTTCTTCGCTGCCTTCTCTCCGTCCTTCGCGGGCTCCTCGTCCACGAAATTCGCGGAATACATCAACGTGCCCATGCCGACGATCATCGACTCGATCAGATTCACGGCGCCGCGCAGAAAAGGCCATCCCAGAAAGGGAATCTTCTCGCTGATGCTGTGATACTCTTTTACGTTTAAAACCATACGGCCGTCCGACTGCTTGACCGCCACCGCGTATTTGCTGCGGTTGCGCATCATCACGCCCTCCATCACGGCCTGGCCGCCGATTCCCGACGGCTTCAACTGCTCTTCCATCCGCTCACCCCCGTCATCCGGCCCGCCCGGGCATGCCCGCTGCGAACCTCGTAATAGAAGAAATGCCTTGACAAATGATTGTCAAGGCATCAACATGTTTCCCTCGATTAGAAGCCGTACTTCTTATTGAACTTCTCAAT
>CACZRV010000042.1 GCA_902783725.1 uncultured Lachnospiraceae bacterium
CCGTGGTGTGCCGCAGATTGAGGTTACCTTTGATATCGATGCAAACGGTATCGTAAACGTTTCCGCGAAGGATCTCGGAACCGGACGCGAGCAGCACATCACCATCACCGCAGGATCGAACCTGAGTGAGGATGAGATCAACCGTGCAGTGAAGGAAGCTGCCGAGTACGAGGCACAGGACAAGAAGCGCAAGGAGGCCGTTGAGGCCCGCAACGATGCCGATGCCATGGTATTCCAGACCGAGAAGGCCCTGGAGGAGGTCGGCGACAAGGTTGACGCAACGCAGAAGTCCCAGGTTGAGGCCGATCTTGCTCATCTGAAGGATCTGATTGCAAAATCCAACCCTGAGGTTATGAGCGATGGTGAGGTCGAGGATATCAAGGCCGCAAAGGAGAAGCTCATGAACTCCGCACAGCAGCTGTTCACGAAGATGTATGAGCAGATGCAGGGAGCACAGGGCAGCGCTGCAGGTCCCGACATGGGCGGTTTCCAGCAGGGCGGCAACAGCGGCAGCAATGACGACAATGTCGTAGACGGAGACTACAGAGAGGTATAAGTCAGCATTTTCCTGCTGACAGGAGCTGTATATGGCGGACACTAAGAGAGATTACTACGAGGTCCTCGGCGTTTCCAAAACCGCAACGGATGACGAGATCAAGAAGGCCTACCGGAGTCTCGCGAAGAAGTATCACCCGGATGTAAATCCCGGCGACAAGACCGCGGAAGCCAAATTCAAAGAGGCAAGCGAAGCCTATTCCGTGCTGAGTGACGCGGACAAGCGCGCCCAGTACGACCGCTTCGGCCATGCCGCCTTTGAACAGGGCGGAGGCGGCGGATACGACTTCACGGGAGACTTCAGCGACATCTTCGATATGTTCGGCTTCGGCGACATGTTCGGAGGCGGCCGCAGATCCCGTTCCGGCGGCGGCAACGCACCGAGAAACGGTGCGAGCGTTCGCGCGACGATCCGAATCACGTTCCAGGAGGCGGTATTCGGCTGCGAGAAGGAACTCGAGCTCAATTTCAAAGACACCTGCAAGACCTGCGGCGGTTCCGGCGCAAAGCCCGGCACCAGCGCGGAGACCTGCAGCAAGTGTAAGGGAAGCGGCTCGATCATTTTCACACAGCAGACGATTCTGGGTGTGATCCAAAATCAAAAAGTTTGCCCGGACTGCAAGGGCACCGGCAAGGTGATCCGCGACAAATGCAAGGATTGCTACGGAACCGGTTACATCGCAACCCGCAAGACCATCAAGGTTGTGATTCCGGCAGGCATCGACGAAGGACAGAGCATCCGTATGCGCGACCTAGGCGAGCCCGGTGTCAACGGCGGCGAGAGAGGAAGTCTTCTTGTTGATGTGCAGATATCAAGGGACCCTGTGTTCCAGCGGGACAACTTCGACCTGTACTCGACGATGCCGATCTCGTACGCGCAGGCGGCGCTCGGCGGCGACATCCGCATCCATACGATCGACGGGGACGTGCTTTACGACTTAAAGCCCGGAACCCAGACCGACACGAAAGTGCGTCTGCGGGGCAAGGGCGTGCCGTATCTGCACCGTGAAAACCAGAGAGGCGATCACTACGTGACCCTGATCGTGCAGGTGCCTACGAAGCTTACGAGCGAGCAGAAGGATCTTCTGCGTGCATTTGACGATTCTTTGAACGGAAAGACGCCCGGCGGAGACGACGGGAAGAAGAAAAACCGATTTTTCGGCAAATGAGAATGACTGAAGTGTGCTGCCTTTACGGGGCGGCACACTTTTTTTGCTTGTTCCTTCGGGCGGTTTGTGGTATTCTATCACAAGGTATGGGCTGAAACGGAAAATGCCTTCGGAAGGAATTACACAATGAAGTGGAAAGTATATACGATCACAACGACGGTTGACGCGGAGGACTATGTGTGCGCCGCGCTCACGGAACTCGGTTTTGACAGCGTGGAGATCATCGACTCGGTTCCTTTGACCAAGGAGGAGGAGAAGGCACAGTTTATCGATATTCCGCCGATTCTGCCCGAGAATGACACCACGTCGCGGATCCGGTGCTACGAGGAGATTTCGGAGGCTTCGGACCGCACTGAGGAGATCCTTTCGGCGATCCGCGAGTATGAGAATATCGTCGATCTCGGCGAGCTTAAGGTGGAGACCTCGGTCACCGAGGATCTGGACTGGATCAACAACTGGAAACAGTATTTTCATTCGTTTCGCATCGGCGACGACATCGTGATCAAGCCGACCTGGGAGACGAATGCGGACGTTAAGGAAGGCGACCTGGTGGTGGAGATAGACCCCGGTACTGCCTTCGGCACGGGCTCTCACGAGACGACGTGGCTCTGTATCGAGGGGCTTAAGGAGCGGGTGAAGCCGGATTCGGCGGTCCTGGATGTGGGCTGCGGAAGCGGAATTCTTGCGATCATCGCAAAGAAACTCGGCGCGTCGTACTGCGTGGGCGTGGATATCGACCCGGTTGCGGTGGAGGTTTCGAAGGAAAATGCAGCGCAGAACGATCTGCTTGTGGCCATTGCCGACAAGCCGGACATTTTCCCGGGAGCGGTTTCGTTCTTTGCAGGGGATGTTATCTCGGATGCAGCATTTGCCGCGGAGGTGACCCTGCAGCGCTACGACGTTGTGGTGGCCAATATCCTTGCGGACATCATCATGCCCCTGGCGCCGGTTGTAAAGCAGTTCCTTGCGGAGGACGGCGTGTTCCTGTGCTCCGGCATTTTGAATACAAGGGAGGCGGAGGTTCGGGCTTCGCTTGAGAGGGACGGCTATGAGGTCATCGGTGCAAAGCACCGCAACGACTGGGTGAGTCTGGCGGCAAGGGTGAGAAGATAGGAGACGGTATGCCGAGATTTTTCGTGGATCCGGGGGCTGTGGGCAGCGATACCATCACGGTCACGGAGGGAGATTACAATCACATTCGTAACGTGCTGCGCATGCGGATCGGTGAGGCCATCACGGTCTGTGACGGGCAGGGGACGGAGTATGCCTGCACCGTGGATTCCTACGGCGAACGGGAGTGCATTTTGCGCATCGCGGAGCGGATCCCGTCGACGGTGGAGCTGCCTGTTGCGATTACACTCTGCCAGGGGCTTCCCAAGAAGGACAAGATGGAGCTCATCATCCAGAAGGCTGTGGAGCTCGGCGTTGTCCGTGTCGTTCCCGTCATGTGCGAGCGCACCATAGTTAAACTCGAGGACCCGAAGAAAGAGGCCAGAAAGGTGGAGCGCTTCGGGGCCATCGCGGAAGCAGCCGCAAAACAGAGCGGCCGGGGGATTGTTCCCGAGGTAACGCATCCGATCAACTGGAAGCAGGCCGTAAACGACGCTAAGGCGCGGGGCGACATCCTTTTGGTTCCCTATGAAAATGCCCTTGGGATGCGTGCAACAACCGACGCATTTGCCGAAGCGATCAGGGCTTCCGGAGTCAGCATCTTCATCGGACCCGAGGGCGGTCTGACGCGGGAGGAAGTGTCGTATGCGGAGCGGAGCGGCGCGAAGATCATAAGCCTCGGACGCCGGATCCTGCGAACGGAAACCGCGGGAATCACGGTCTTGTCGGCTTTGATGTTGCGAATTGAGGAGGCAAACGAGGCGGACATATGAGAGAGATTTATCTGGATAACGCCGCGACTACGAGGGTTCTGCCCGAGGTTGCGGATATCATGCATAAAGTCATGCTGGAGGATTACGGCAATCCGTCGTCACTTCACACGAAGGGATTTGCGGCGGAAGGCTATATCCGCGAGGCAAGGAAACAGATTGCGGCGAGCTTAAAGGCCTCCGAGAGGGAGATCATCTTCACCTCGGGTGGCACGGAGTCGAACAATACGGCGTTATTGTGCGGCGCCGATGCGAAGAAGCGCAGCGGAAAGCACATCATCACGACCCGGATCGAGCACGCTTCGGTATACCAGCCGGTTTTGCGGCTTGCGGACCTGGGCTATGAGGTGACATTTCTTGAGGTGGACAAAAACGGCGTCGTTTCTCCTGAAACGCTTCGAAATGCGCTTCGGGACGACACGATCTTAGTGTCGATCATGGCGGTAAACAATGAGATCGGCTCGGTGATGCCCATCGCAGAGCTTGCGGAGGTTGCTCACAGCTTCAAGAAGGATATTCTGTTCCATACGGACGCGATCCAGGGCTACGGCAAGATTCCGATCATTCCCAAGCGAATGGGGATCGATCTGATGAGCGTGAGCGGCCATAAACTGCACGGACCGAAAGGAAGCGGCTTTTTGTATATCCGTGACAAACTGGCGATCAAACCGCTTCTGTACGGCGGCGGACAGCAGAGAGATCTTCGTAGCGGCACGGAAAATGTGCCCGCTATCGCAGGTCTCGGCGTTGCAGTGCAGCATTTCTTTGCCGACGCGGAAGAGCTCAGAGAGCGCATGTTCCGGTGTAAGGAGCGCTTCGTAACGGAGATGGAGACGGTTCCGGGGGCACATGTCAACGGCATCTTTGCGGAGGAGAATCTGCCTCTGCCGATGCGAATAAGAAAAACCGCGCCGCATATTGTGAGCGTAAGCTTTGACGGTATCCGCAGCGAGGTTTTGCTGCACGCGCTTGCGGAGAAGGGCATTTACGTGTCTTCGGGCTCCGCATGTTCTTCAAATCATCCGGCCATCAGCGGAACGCTTTCGGCCATCGGTGTCGCGAAGGAGCTTCTTGACAGCACGCTTCGCTTCAGCTTCTGTACAACCACGACGGAAGAGGAGATCTCCGTTGCCGCGGATGCTTTGCGAGAGCTGGTTCCGGTGTTGTCAAAATACCGCAGAAGTTAAATTGTCAGAATATTCTAAAACGCAAGAACGTATGCATAAAACGATAAAACATGCAAATCTATACAAATATGCAGGAGAAACAGTGCAATGTATCACGCTTTTTTGATCAAATACGCGGAAATCGGCCTGAAGGGAAACAACCGGTCGTATTTCGAGGACTGCCTTGTAAAGCAGCTTCGCTACAGCTTAAAGCTTGCCGGAAGTGACTACCAGGTGCGCAAGGAGCCGGGCAGAATTTTCGTCGAGTGCCCCGACAATTTCGACTACGACGATACTGTGGAGGCGATCTCCCGGGTGTTCGGCGTTTCGGGTTATTGTCCCGTGGAAATCGAGAGAAGCACGGCATGGGAGGATATTCTTGCGGCGTGCGGACGCTATATCGAGGAACATGTTAAGGATCGCAATGTGACCTTCAAGGTGTTCTGCAAGCGCGGAAACAAGGAGTATCCGAAGACTTCGCCGGAGATCTGCGCAGAGATCGGCGAGTACCTTTTGGAGCGTTTTCCGGAGATGAAGGTGGATGTGGTGAATCCGCAGCTGGCCTTTACGGTTGAGGTCCGCGGACGTGTTTACATCTACACGGACACCTACGCCGGACCCGGCGGAATGCCGGTTGGTTGCAACGGAAAGGCGATGCTTCTTCTTTCCGGCGGAATCGACAGCCCGGTTGCCGGTTATATGATCGCAAAACGCGGCGTTTACATCGACGCGACATACTTCCATGCGCCGCCGTATACAAGCGAGCGTGCGCTTCAGAAGGTTATCGACCTTGCCAAGATCATCTCGGCGTACACGGGACCGATTCACTTGAATGTGGTGAATTTTACGGAGATTCAGATGTTCATCTACGAGCGATGCCCGCACGATGAGCTGACGATCCTGATGCGCCGCTACATGATGCGCATCGCCGAAACTATCGCGAAACAATACGACTGTCTTGCGCTTGTGACCGGCGAGAGCATCGGTCAGGTGGCGAGCCAGACGATGCAGAGCTTAAATACGACAAATGCAGTGTGCACCCTGCCCGTATACCGGCCGCTGATCGCCTTCGACAAGGAGGATATCGTCGCAATTTCCAAAAAGATCGGCACCTATGAGACCAGCATTCTGCCGTTTGAGGACTGCTGCACGATCTACGTTGCGAAGCATCCGGTGACGAAGCCGATCATTAAGGCAATGGAGAAGTCCGAGAAGCTTTTGGCGGACAAGATTGACGAGATGATCGAGAGAGCTCTTTCGGAGCGCCAGGTCATCCGCATCGCGCCGGGTATGGAGTAAGCGCGTTTTCGGGACAGAAGCGGGGCGAGCCCGGAAAATAAGCAGAAATAAGCATTTTCCGGGGCGAAAAAGGAAAACAAAAACGGGCACTGCATAGTGCAATGCCCGTAGGAAACACGCTAGTCACACGATGATCGCCGCAATCAACACAGGTACGGCTTCAGCACATCGAGAATGGTGTCAATCTGCTCGTCGTTATGGATGTTCAGCGTGATCGGCCGCGAAAGGTCGAGACTGAATATTCCCATGATGGACTTGGCGTCGATGACATACCGGCCGGATACGAGATCAAAGTCGGAGTCAAAGCGCGTGATGTCGTTGACGAAATTCTTCACCTTGTCGATGGAGTTCAGAGTAATAGTGACCGTTTTCATGTTTCTTCCTCCTTATTCGGTGCTGTTTTCATAGTACCTTTTCCTACGGAAAAAGTCAATCGTTTTACGAGATTTTATGCGAGAAAAATGAGGGATTCGTAAATTCTTACGATACTCTTTACGGGAGCGCAGTATGGAGAATAATCTGCACAATCTGACGTTTGCGATCCACACGCTGGGATGCAAGGTAAACGCCTGCGAATCGGAGGCCATCCGTGAGCAGTTGCTCGCCTGCGGCGCTGTGGAAACGTCCTTTGACCGTGAGGCTGACATCTATGTAGTCAACACCTGCACCGTCACCAATATTGCGGACCGCAAATCCCGCCAGATGCTGCACCGCGCGAAGGCGGTGTCTCCCCGGGCCGTTGTGCTTGCAACCGGCTGCTATGTGCAGGAGCATGCGAAGGATCCCGATGCGGACCCTGCTGTGGATGTATTTGTCGCAAACCGCCGGAAAGGCGAGGTTGCGCAGGTGTTAAATGAGGTGGTGGGAAGACTCAAAAACGGCGAGAGCGGCCCTTTCTTCTTCACGGAGGAACCGAAGGACCCGAAGGCGTTTGAGGACCTTCCGCCGGTGCACTCCGGTGAGCGCACCAGAGCATTTGTTAAAGTGCAGGACGGCTGCAACCAGTTTTGTACCTACTGCATCATTCCCTTTGCCAGAGGCCGAATCTGCTCCAGACCGCTCTGCTCGGTGATCACGGAGGTAAAGCAGCTGGCTGCGGAGGGCATCACGGAAGTTGTGATCAACGGAATTCACCTCTCATCCTACGGCCTTGAGAGCAAAAGCGCCGCCGAGCAGGTCGCGCTTCGTCCGAACGGCGGGGAGCATCCGTTGCTTGCGCTTATTCGAAGTGTAAGCGAAGTCGAGGGTATCAGGCGCGTGCGTCTGGGGTCGCTTGAGCCGCGGATCCTCACGGAGGAGACGGTTGCGGGCCTTGCGAAGATCGACAAATTATGCCCGCAGTTTCATCTTTCCCTGCAAAGCGGATGCGATAAAACGCTTGCGGCGATGAAGAGACGTTACACAACAGCGGAATACGAGGAGGTCGTGCGGAGGCTTCGGGAGCATTTTCCGGACCCGGCCATCACCACGGACATCATCGTCGGCTTTCCGCAGGAGAGCGAGGAGGATTTTGCGGAGTCGGTCGAGTATGTGAGGAAGATCGGATTTGCGCAGGTGCACGTCTTCCCGTTCTCGCGGCGCAAAGGAACGGTGGCGGACCGGATGGACGGCCAGCTTACGGAGGCGGAGAAGAAGCGAAGAGCCGGCATCATGATCGCGGCGGCTGAGGAGTGCAAGCGGGAGTATCGGATGCGGCAGCTTCACAAGCCCGCGCAGGTGCTGTTCGAGGAGACTGTCGATATCGAGGGAACGGAATACTATGTCGGCTACAGCCGAGAGTATGTTCCGTATGCGGTCAAAAGCGACGACTGCCTCAGCAACAATGAGCTTACGGTGAGCGGCATTTCCATGCTTGCCGACGGCACCGTGCTCGCGCAATAAAGTGTTGCTATTTGGCGGTATTTGGAGTATTATATAGTGTGTATGTTTAGAAAATGTCAACCGGCGGGCCCGGCCCGTTACGGTGCGCGCAAGGCACGGCGCGAATGTTAGAGGAGTGAGGTGATTTTTCATGAGCAGCAACACAGTACATTTTACGTCCCCGGAGCATTCCAACGAGCGGATTCACGAGGTTCTGGATCTGGTTTATATGGCGCTTCGCGAGAAGGGCTACAACCCGACGGCGCAGATCGTCGGTTATCTGATGAGCGGGGACCCCACGTATATCACAAGCCATATGAATGCGAGAAGCGCGATCGCAAAGGTGGAGCGTGACGAGATCATTGAGGAGCTCGTGAAGATTTACATCAGCAACATCGAAGTTTGAAATGCGGGGAAGCGGTGAGAACCGCGCACTTTTATGGACGAATTACATTTGCTCGGCCTTGATTTCGGGGCCGCTACGGTCGGTGTGGCCGGAAGTGACGGGCTGTTTCTGACGGCACAGCCCCTGGAGGTCATACGCAGAAAGCATGAGACGAAGCTACGGCAGACCTATGTCCGGATTGAGGAGATCATTGCGGAGCGCGGCGTGAACGCACTCGTGATCGGCTATCCGAAGAAGCTTGACAACACGGTCGGCGAACGGGCGGAGAAGACGGAGGCATTTGCGGCAGACCTGGAGAGACGCACGGGGCTGCCGGTTGTTTTGTGGGATGAGCGTTTGACGACGGTGGAGGCGAACCGCGCGCTGGAATATGCGGGCGTTGCGAGGAGTACGAAAGAAGCCGTCATCGACAAGCTGGCTGCGGTGGTGATCCTGCAGTCGTACATGGACTTTTTGGGGAATCATCCGGAGGAGAAGGAAACCTTGCTTTCGAGAGTCCGGGTGAGTCAACTGGGGTGAAAGGAACAACGAATGAAAGAAGAATTACAAGATAAAAATTCAACGATCTACTTCGAGGATGAGGAGGGAAACCGGATTCCTTTTGAAGTGATCGCACAGGCAACATCGGAGGGGCGCGACTATCTGCTCGTGGAGGACCCGGACGAAGGCCTTGCGTACATCATGGAGGCTTGCGCCTCGGTGGACGATACGGTCACGTACCGCATGGTCGATGATGACGATGAGATTCGCGAGCTGGGCAATCTGTTCGACGAGATCCTCGAGGATGTTGACCTTGAATACGAGTCGTAAAGAAAGGATTGTATGAGCTCGAAAACGAGAAAAAAGAAAGAATTGAAGATTATTCCTCTCGGCGGACTGGAGCGGGTCGGTATGAACATCACCGCCTTCTGCTACGGGGAGGATATTATTGTCGTGGATTGCGGTCTGGCGTTCCCCAACGATGACATGCTGGGAATCGACCTCGTAATCCCGGACGTCACATTTTTGAAGGAAAACCGCGACCGGGTGAGAGCATTTTTCATCACCCACGGTCACGAGGATCATATCGGCGCACTGCCGTATGTACTTCGCGAGATCCCGGTACCGGTGTACGGCACGCAGCTGACCCTCGCGATCATCAAGAACAAGCTCGAGGAATCGACGCAGGAGGTTGAGGTTCCGCTGGAGGTCGTCGATTACGGCGATGTAATCACATGCGGAGACATTTCCGTCGAGTACATCCGGACGAACCACAGTATCGCCGGATCGAGCGCTTTGGCCATCACCTCGCCTGCGGGCACGGTGATCCATACCGGAGACTTTAAGATTGATTTTACGCCGGTGTACGGCGACACCATCGATCTGCAGCGCCTGGGCGTTCTGGGATCGAAGGGCGTGCTTGCGCTTTTGTGTGACTCTACCAATGCCCTCAAGCCCGGCATGACCATGTCGGAGCGCACGGTGGGCAAGACATTTGATAATATTTTTGCGGACAATGTGAACCATCGTATCATCGTTGCGACCTTCGCATCCAACGTGGACCGCATTCAGCAGATCATCAACTGTGCCGTAAAATACGGCCGCAAGGTGGCCATCGACGGCCGCAGCATGGTGAATATCGTAAACGTTGCGGTGGAGCTGGGCTACATCCGCATGCCGGAGAATCTGCTGATTCCTCTGGAGGAGATCGGAAAATACCCTTCGGAACAGGTCGTTTTGATCATGACCGGCAGCCAGGGCGAGCCGATGGCGGCATTGTCGCGTGTCGCACAGTGTGCGCACAAGAAGATCTCTGTATTTCCGGGTGATGTGGTCATCATCAGTTCGACCCCGATTCCCGGAAACGAGAAGAGTGTGTTTAAGCTGATCAATGATCTGTCCGTACTCGGGGCAAATGTCATTTTCCAGGATACGCATGTGTCCGGACACGCCTGCCAGGACGAGATTCGCTTCCTGTACAGTCTGATCCGTCCGAAGTACGCGATCCCGATCCACGGAGAGTTCCGTCATCGTATCGCGCAGCGAAATCTTTGCCTGGATCTGGGCTGGGACAAGGAACACGTGATCATCTTAAAGTCCGGCGATGTATTGTCGCTTTCGAACAAGTCCGCGGAGATCGTCGACACGGTTCCCGCGAGAGGAATTCTTGTGGACGGCCTGGGAATCGGCGATGTCGGAAACATTGTTCTTCGCGACCGCCAGTATCTCTCGGAAAACGGTATTTTCATCGTTTCCGTGTGCCTCGATACGCAGGCAATGCAGTTTGTTAGCGCACCGGAGATCGTGACGAAGGGCTTTGTGTACATCAAGGATGCCGAGGATATGATCAATCGCGCCGGCGAGATCGTCGCGGAGTGCATGGGCAACTTTGAGGAGAGCCGCAGCCGCGATATCAACCGCCTCAAAGCGGAGATTCGCAACGCCTTGAGTGAATTTATCTGGCGTGAACTGCGCCGCCGTCCGATGATCCTGCCGATCATCACGGAGGCTATGTAAGCAACGCTTAGGAAGCGTGCGGGGAGGAAGTTATGAGCAAAAAGAAGAATTCCATGATGAGCAATCTGGTCATTTCGCTGTCGACGGATGTGACGCGTCTGATCATTGATGTTCTGTTTTACATCCTGATCGCGTTTTTGATCGTCCGCGTCAGCCTGTATGCCAAGGATTTCTGCTATCAGCTGTTCGGAAATGTGACGATGGCCGACTACGAGCACGGCGAGGAGAAGGAAATCTTCATCGAAGCCGGTGACTCGACCCGTGACATTGCCAAGAGACTGGAGCGCGAGGGGCTGATCGTCAACGAATTGTCGTTTTACGTGAAGGTTAAGATCAATAAGTACAATATCATTCCCGGTACGTACAAGCTGCGTACGAGCATGAATTACAACGAAATACTGGATGTCATATCCGTTTCCACCGAGAAATTTGATGACGAGGAGGAGCTGGAAGATGAGTGATTCTCTGCTTGCTTCACCGCGAATTGCAGATTATGTGAGTTCACTCGTGCCGGATTTGCCGGATCGTTTGTCAAAAATGGAAAGCAGAGCAAAGCAGGAGGAAGTTCCTATCATTCGCAAAGAAGCACAGGGACTTCTTCGCTTTTTGTTGCGGTGGAAACGCCCGAAGAGCATCCTTGAGATCGGTGCGGCGATCGGATTTTCCGCCTCGTTCATGGCGTACTGCACGGATTATTCCGTGCCGATCACAACGATTGAAAAGGTCCCCGCACGCATCGAGGCAGTGCGAAAACTTCTCTCGGAGGAGGCGGACCTGGCTTCCTGCATCACCCTTATGGAGGGCGATGCGGCCGATGTTCTGAAGACGCTCGCCTCGGAGGGCAGAACATTCGACTTTATCTTTCTGGACGCTGCGAAGGCACAATACCCGGCGTATCTGCCGAGCATTTTATCGATGCTTCCCGAGGGAGGCGTGCTGGTGACGGACAATGTTCTGCAGGACGGAACTCTGGCGGAATCGAAGTTCACTGTTCCCAGAAGAGACCGCACGATCCACCTTCGCATGCGGGAATATGTGCAGGAGTTGTACGAGAACAAGACACTGGATACCATCCTGTTGCCGGTGGGCGACGGGATGACCGTAAGCCGCCGCATCGGCGGGGAGGAATGAGATGACCGAGTTGTTGATTCCCGCGGGATCGCTTCCGCTGGTGAAAACCGCAGTTCGCTACGGCGCCGATGCCGTGTATGTCGGCGGCGAGCTTTACGGACTGCGCGCCAAGGCGAAAAATCTGACTCCCGCGGACATGGCGGAGGCTGCATCCTTCTGTCACGAAAACGGCAGAAAACTCTTTGTGACGGCAAACATCACCGCACACAACCGGGATCTCGCCGGAGTGAGGAAGTATTTTTCGGAGTTAAATGACATAGGCCCCGATGCGGTGATCATCTCGGACCCGGGCGTGTTCAGCATCGCAAAGGAGACCCTTCGTCCGGAAATCGCGATCCACATCAGCACCCAGGCGAACAACGTGAACGCCGAGACGTTCCGTTTCTGGTACCGCCAGGGCGCATCGCGCGTCGTGTGCGGCCGGGAGCTGTCCTTGGCAGAGATCGCGGAGATCCGCTCGGAGCTCGATAAAGGCGAGGAGATTGAGGCGTTTGTCCACGGTGCGATGTGCATTTCCTACTCGGGGAGATGCCTGTTGTCAAACTTCTTAACGGGCAGGGACGCCAACTTAGGTGCGTGCACCCACCCCTGCCGGTGGCAGTATGCGCTGGTGGAGGAAAAACGGCCCGGGGAGTATTTTCCGGTTGAGGAAAATGAGCGCGGCACCTTCATCATGAATTCGAAGGATCTTTGCATGATCGAGCATATTCCGGAGCTGATTGCGGCCGGGATCGACAGTTTTAAGGTCGAGGGGCGCATGAAGCACGCCCTTTACGTGGCGACGGTGACCAGGGCGTATCGAAGAGCCATCGATACGGCAAAGAGGGATATCGACGAGTACCGGGCGATGCTTCCGGAGCTTGTAAGCGAGATCAAAACCTGCGAAAGCCGCGAGACGACCACCGGATTTTTCTTCGGAAGACCGGGAGCGGAGGCGATGTCCTACACCGGAGACGGCGGTGCGGAGCCGTCGGTATACTACGGAACCGTGGAGCGCATTTGCAGCGACGGCTATTGCGAGTTTACGCAGAAGAACAAGTTTTGTGTCGGCGATACCGTCACGTTTTTAAAGCCGGACGGGAGCAATGTGAAGACGGAGGTTCTCTCACTGCAGGATGAGGAAGGAAATGAGATGCCTTCCTGCCCGCATCCGAGCCGGATGGTTCGCATGAAAACGACGATTCTCCCCGAAGTTGGGGATGTAATGCGCGGGGTGTGACCGCGCGAAAGGACTGTATGAAGTTTCGCAAGGGGTACAACCGGACGATCTTTGCGTGCATCGCGCTCTTATTTGCCGCGGTGCTTGCTTCGTGTACTCCTGCGGACAACAACGGAACGGACAACCTTACCGGGACGCCGTCGGTAAGTGCAACGCCGACGCCCGTATTCCGCGATTCCGTGGACAAGAACGTGCGGGCGAAGGCGGTGGAACTGGTGCCCACATTCTTGGGGGAGCGCGACGAGGTATGGAACCTGGCGAAGGAGTATACGATCGAGAAGACCCGCGCCGGGGAGGGAGAGACCGTCGGATGGTTCCGCTTTCTGTGGCAGGAGGACGCCGTCTATGTGCTCGTGCATGTGACGGACGACACGCCGGATACGCAGGCGGAGTCGGTGCTTGAGCGGGACAGCGTGTTTGTCTACATCAACGAGGACGGGCGGAAGAACCTGCGCTATACCGTTGGGGATGCATTTTACGCAGTGGACCGGGACGGCCGCGGATTCTTAGGCCGAGGCGGCACGGAAAATGCATTTTACACATGCACGTACCCGGATGAGACCGGGGAGGGGTATTACGCGCAGTTCCGGATTCCGCTTCTCTCGGTGACGGGACGGTACGACCGCGAGATCGGCTTTGACGTGTGCATCAACAACGCGGCGGAGGGCGTGCTTGTGCAGTCAATCCAGTGGGCGGACACCAGCGGTTACACGGAAGTGACGATGACGGGCGTGGGGACCGTTCGGATGGACTGACGAAGACATGGTAAACCGGTTTGAGAAGCCGGTATAACGCAGAAAATATCAGGGAGGACATGCGATGAAGCGCAGGTTTTACAATCGAATCGTGTCATTGCTGGTCGCAGCCGTCCTGATCACAGGCCTTTTCGCTGCCCTTAAGACAGCGCTTGCTAAGCCTGTTAAGAACCGCACCTCCGACATCTACAACGACGCGAAAGACAACACGCCGACGCCGACTCCTACAAAGAAGCCGGGCAAGAAGGACGATGTGCCGGAGGAGAAAACCTATGAGCGATACGGACGGATCACTGTGAAGGACCCGGAGAGTGCGGTGTTCTCGTTTAAGTCCGACCAGGTTGCTAGCTCAACTCGCCTTACGGGGCTTCGCATCGACGGCGAAGCGGAGCGCTTCTGGGACCTCGGAAAAGAGTATTCGCTCAACAATTATGTGTTCGGAACAGAGGAGGAATCGGCTTCGTTTCGCGCGATCTGCGACGATGACCGGCTGTATCTTCTCATCACGGTTAAGGACAACACCGTGAACATGACGGGAGATGTGCCCACGAGAAAGGACGGCGTTGAGATCTTCATCAATGAAAACGGACGCCGCGAAACTTCTTACGGGGAGGGGGACTCCCATTACTTCATTTTGCGGGACGGATCGTGCGTTTGCGGAAACGGCGCGGACGGCGACCGGATCGATTACGCGGTGGCGGAGATCGCAGGAGGCTATTGCATTGAATTGTCGCTTGCGTGGAGCCTGCCCGGAAACCGCAGAAGCTTTGAGATCGGATTTGATATCCGTGTGAACGATTCCCGCTCGACGGGGACACGCGACGGAATCCTTGCGTGGAGCGACACCTCGCTTCACACCCACGAGGATCTGTCGAAGGTGGGAATCCTTTCGCTCCGCTAGAACGGTGCGATATTCGGGAGGAAGGTATGATCAGTCTGTTTTTACCGGAGGAGACGCTATCGTACGAGGAAGTGTGCGCACTTCCCGAACCGTCGTATTTCCGGGACTTGAATCTGGACCAATATGTTGAGGAATGGGCTCAGGAAAATGAAACCAAAGAGCTGATTCCCTACTTTTACGTGGAGTCGAAGAGTTTCGAGGAAGCAAAATACCGCCAGGAGATCGTGCGGGATCTTTCCAATCCGGAGATCTCCGAGGCCGTGACCGATTTTATCACGAAGATCAACACGGCGATCACGTGCCGCAAATGCTCCGAGACGGTTCTTTCAAATCTGCAGAAGGCCAAGTGGAACACCGACTGTGTCGCCCTGTATTACCAGGCCATGGAGGATCTGTGTCTGGCGTTTAACCGCATCGGGCCGAAGTCGAGAGCATTTTACGCGCTTCATCAGGAGCTGTACCGCATCCTGAACACGTCGGCCGTACGCAGACTTCGTGTGACGGCAAAGGCCATCAACGACGAGTTTGCGAAACTGCAGTTCCATCTTGTCATCAACAAGGAGAAGGCGACGTTCGATCTGGCGTACGACCCGAACGACTATTGCGTAGCCATCCGGGATGCCCTGGCGACTACCAACGAGGGTATCGCCATCGTTCCGTTTAAGGATTCGCCGTTTCCTTCCATCGATCTGTCGCCCCTGGAGACATTCATTTTAAAACAGCTTGAGAAGGAAAACCGTCAACTCTTTTTGCAGCTGGAATCCTTCGGTGAGCGGCTCGGAAACATCCTCTCCCAGGATATTCTCGATCTGATCCGGGAGCTGACGTTCTATACGCTCAACATGAGTTATCTCACGCGCCTCAAGGAGGCCGGGTTCCCGAGCGTCATGCCGCTTTTAGTGAAGGACAAGGAACTCTACATGGACGACTGCTACGACCTTGTGCTGGCGATCCGCAACAACCGTGCCAACAAGGAAGTGGTCTTCAACGACATCATGAAGGCGAATTTTGAGAAGGCGATCATCGTCACCGGCCCTAACCAGGGCGGTAAGACAACGCTTGCGAGAGCCTTCGGACAGTGCTTCTTCTTCGGGATGCGCGGGTTCCCCGTGCCGGCCGGCGTTTGCAAGCTTCCGTACATCACCAACATCTATACGCATTTTGCGAACGAGGAGGGCACCGACGGTCTCGACGGCCGTCTGGCGAATGAGCTGGTGCGCATCCGCGGAATGCTGGAGGAGGTTGACAACCGAAGCGTCGTCATCTTAAACGAGCTCTTTACCTCGGCACCCACCATCGATGCGCTGGCCATGAGCCGAGACCTTTTGAAGCGACTTCTGGCAAACAACGCCATCATTTTCTACGTAACGCACACCTACGAGATCGCGCTGGATTCCGAGGATTACGTGAGTCTGGTCGCCACCGTTGTGGAGGACGGAAGCTACCGAAGAACGTACCGTATCATCCGCAAGAAGGCGGACGGCGTTGCGTACGCGAACTCCATCGTCGACAAATACAAGCTCGATTACAGCCACATTAACTACCGTCTGACCAGAAAATAGGGGAGAAAGCATGAAGGTACATTTGTTAAACCGACCGGATTTCCAGCCGCAGGATGATATCGCTCCCTTCAAGGAAGACCTATGTCAGGACCTTGTGCTGGATCCGATTTTAAAGATTATGGGCAAGGGCGACAACTATGTGGAACAGCAGTGCCGCATGACGCTTTTGATGCCGCTTACGGACCGTGCGAACCTTTTGCACCGCCAAAGCGCCCTTCGGGACGCTATCCGAAATTCGAAGACCATCTTGCAGCTGTACGCCACGGTTGCGGAGGTCGTGACCGACATCAGCAACTATAAGACCAGCCATAGAAACGGCAATCCCCTGCCTGCGGTGCGTGTGTTAAATGCAGTGGAGCAGCTGGACCTGCTGGCCAACGGTCTGCAGCGCTTAAAGGACGTGATCGTCAATACCTACGGGCATTTTACGGGCGTGATCTTCCGTGATTTCTACGACGCCTTCTTAAAGGAGTTCAACGCGGAGTTCGTGCGTCTCGTGCATGAGAAGGCAACGCTTCTTCGCAAAAACAGCAATAACGAGGGCGAGATTCAGATAAGCGGTCGCATCGGCAACGGCCTGAAAGCAGACGGCTTTGTCGTAAACGTTCTCTCGGAGTATCAAAGCAAGCGCAAGATCGACATTATGGAATCGCTGTTCTCCACGAAGATCCATAAAAACGAGATCCGTATCTCGTACGACGATCTGGAATTAAACCGCGACTGCCGCGATCTGCAGTCCGCAGGACTTTTGCATGTCGCATCCACGTTTGATTCCTTCTCGCTGGAACTGATGCGGATGTTCAATTCCCTCCGTCAGCAGCTTGCATTTTACCATGGCTGCTGCAACCTGTATAACCACATGAAAAATATGGTCTTCCCGGTATGCTTCCCCGAGGTAAACATGACCGGAAGCCATGCGATAACCGGAAAGTCGTTCTACGACTTAGGCGTTGCGGTTCGCGATCAACGTCTTCCCGCGACGAACGACTTAAGCGGTGAGGATACACTTACGTACCTGATCACCGGCACCAACCATGGCGGAAAGACCACGTTTATCCGCAGTATCGCAACATCCCAGCTGATGGCGCAGTGCGGTATGTTCGTGCCCGCCCAGTCCATGGAGACCCAGATCTTCACCGGCTTCTTCACCCACTTTGTGCGAAGCGAGGATGCGTCCATGACCGCCGGCAAACTCGAGGAGGAGTTGCGGCGCCTCTCGAAAATCGTGGACAACTTAACGTCCGGAAGTATCATTTTCCTGAACGAGTCCTTTGCGACCACCTCGGAGCGGGATGCTGCGGCAATCGCCGAGGATATCGTCCGGGCATTTTACGACAATGAGATCACCTGCTTCTTTGTCACGCACATCTATGCGTTTGCGAAGAAGGCATACGACGCGGGAACGCCGCGCATGCAGTTTTTGCAGGCGGAGAGAACGATGGCCGGCGAGCGCACATACCGCATGAAGCAGGGCGAGCCCAGCGTCACCGGCTACGGAATGGAGTTGTATGAGGAGATCATCAATGACCGCAAGATCATTCCGGACGTGAACGAGGAAGCGTATGTGGAACCGGAAAATGCAGTAAAAGAAGACTGCGAAGAGAAGGTTCCGGAAGGGTATTTCGACGAGGCGGATTATATCCAGTCGATCCCTGAGGAGGAATAAAAAAGACCGGGGTGATTACCCCGGCCGATGCGGATGGCGGGACTTGAACCCGCACGAGTGTTAGCCCGTCAGATTTTGAGTCTGATGCGTCTGCCATTCCGCCACATCCGCGAA
>CACZRV010000043.1 GCA_902783725.1 uncultured Lachnospiraceae bacterium
TACGTTCGAAGTTAACAAGAGACCTGCTCGCAAGGGTCGCAACCCGCTCACGAAGCAGACGATCACCATCAAGGCTTCCAAGCAGCCTAAGTTCAAGGCCGGCAGCGCTTTGAAGGATGCCGTTAACAAGTAATTGTTACCAGCTACGCGTTAGGTATAGAGAAAGACATGTTGGGCCGGTCGCGATGACCGGCCCATTGTTCATAAGTGAGGCAGTATGAGGTTAGACAAATACCTGAAGGTATCCCGGCTGATCAAGCGCCGCACCGTGGCAAATGAAGCCTGCGACGCGGGCCGTGTGAACATCAACGGCCGCCCCGCGAAGGCTTCCGCGGAAGTCAAGGTCGGCGACGTCATCGAGATCGGGTTCGGAAACAAGCAGGTGAAGGTTGAAGTGTTGGATGTGGCGGAAACCGTCCGCAAGGACGATGCAAAGGAGCTGTTCCGCTATCTGTAGGGGCGAATCATGAAGAACAAACTTGTTCGAAAGAATCACAAGCTGGAGTACGGCATCGTATCGCTTTTACTCCTGATTGCGGTCACGCTGTTGATCACGGGCGTCTTCATCTATCTGCGGCGGACCGCAGAGGACCGTTACCAGCAGCGTCTGGAGGAGAAAGAGCGCCTGATCCGCCTCAAGGCGGAGGAGGAGCTGCGCGCAAAAACCATCGAGGAGCGCAAGGCCTACGTGCAGACACGAAGCTACATGGAGGACGTTGCCCGTGAGGTGCTCGGCCTGGTCTACAAGGACGAGATCATTTTCCGGCCGAACGCAACCCCCACGCCCACACCGACACCCGAGGCCGGCGGGAAGTAGCGCGAGGTGAATCATGGAGACAACGGTTTTGCGCAAGGTACGGGAACAGCTTGCTAAGCGGAAAATGTTGGCACGAGGGTCGCATGTGATCGCCGGTTTCTCCGGCGGGAGCGATTCTTTGTGCCTTCTTTTGCTGTTGCGGGAGCTTAGGAAGGAGCTTTCGCTGACCATCACGGCGGTGCACGTAAACCACGGCATCCGCGGGGAGGAGGCCGACCGCGACGAGGCCTTCTGCCGCGAGACCTGCGAGCGGCTGGAAATTCCGCTCCGCTGTGTCCGCATCGATATTCCGGCCCTTGCGAAGGAGCGGGGCGCCGGTCTGGAAGAGACCGGCCGGACGGAGCGCTACCGCATTTTCGCGGAGGTTGCCGCGGAGGTCGGCGCGAGCTGCGTGGCCGTCGCGCACCACGCGGATGACAATGCGGAGACGATCCTGTTTCATCTCGTGCGCGGCAGCGGTCTTCGGGGACTCACGGGAATCCCTGCGGACAGCACGCCCTTTGCGGATCCGAAGCTTCATCTGATCCGCCCGCTTCTGCCACTCTCCAAGAGCGACATCCTGGAGGAGCTTGCGCGCCGCTGCGAGCGGTATTGCGAGGACTCGACGAACTACGAGCCGGACGGCGACCGCAACACTCTGCGAAACCGCATTATGCCGCTCCTTACGGAGCTTAACCCCCGGGCGGGAGAGCACATTGCGTCCGCAGGGGAGCATTTGACGTCGGTGTGGCATCTGTTTGATGATCTTGCGGAGGAGGAATTCCGAAGCCTCGCGAGCGGGGATTCCCTTGATGCGGACGGCTTTTTGGCGCTTCCGCTTGCCCTTCGCGGCGAGGTGGCGATGCGCTATCTCGCGTCGGTCTGCGGGCATCGCAAGGACCTGACGGAGGAGCATGCGGACATGGTCGCAAGGCTTTGCGAGGGAGGCGTTTCCGCCGAGGCGACGTTTCCTTACGGCGTGACGCTGGTGCGCGGCTATAAGCACGTGCGCCCGAAGGGGGAGACGGAGACATTTTTCGGCCGGCACGAGATCGCGAGGCGGGAGCTTGAGCGCGGCGTGAAGGTAACATTTTTCGGCGAGCGGCCCCGGGTGCTGTCCTTTGCGGTGGGCAATCGTGAAGAATGCGAGAATTTTCCGGACAATCCCTATACGAAACGATTTGATTATGATACAATAGGCAAGGCTTGTGTGGTTCGCACCAGGCGGTCCGGCGACCGGATCACCGTGACGGCGGACGGCCACACCCAGTCGGTGCAGGACGTTTTCGTCAACCGCAAGGTGCCGCGCACGGAGCGCGACGGGCTGCCCATCGTCCTGACGGCCGACGAGAGCGCGGTCATCTGGATTCCCGGGGTCCGCGCCAGCGAAGCCTACCGCGTGACCGACGCCACGAAGCGCGTTTTGACGATCACGATGGAGGAGAAGACCGGAGATTGAGCGTATGACCGGACCGGCCGGAGGGGCCGAAAGCGGTGACAATACAGATTCTTGGATTCTTGGAGGAAACGTTGATGGAAACCGTAAGCGTAATGATTCCGGAAGAGGAGCTGCTGTCGCGTGTGCG
Organism: uncultured Lachnospiraceae bacterium; assembly: GCA_902783725.1. Classification (GTDB taxonomy): domain Bacteria; phylum Bacillota; class Clostridia; order Lachnospirales; family Lachnospiraceae; genus ISDg. The sequence continues at coordinate 2,383 of CACZRV010000043.1, forward strand.
GGCGATGGCAATGCAGATCACAAAGGACTATGCGGGCAAGGAGCTGAAGCTTGTCTGCATCTTGAAGGGCAGTGTATTTTTCACCACCGAGCTGGCGAAGCGCATCAACCTGCCGATCAAGCTCGACTTCATGTCGGTGTCGAGCTACGGCGACGACACCGAGAGCTCGGGCCGCGTGCGCATCGTGAAGGACCTTGACGAGAGCATCCGCGGGCAGAACGTCATCGTTGTGGAGGACATCGTCGATTCGGGCCGGACGCTGGCATTCCTTCTGGAAATGCTCAAGAGTCGCCAGCCGGAGTCGCTTAAGCTCTGCACGCTTCTCGACAAGCCGTCGCGCCGTGTGACGGACGTTAAGGTGGATTACACGGGATTTGAGATTCCGGATGAATTTGTCGTGGGATTCGGGCTTGACTATGCCCAGAAGTACCGCGCTCTGCCGTTCATCGGCAAGCTCAGCATAACGAAAGAAGAATCGGAGGCATAGTAACGTAAGTGAAACGAAACAGATCCTTCCGGGGAGTGATATTTTACTTCATGCTCCTTGGAATTTTCCTGATCGCCATGATCTACTCCGGCCTGGCGGACCGCAATACCACGGTGTATACCCATGCGGACTTCTTGAAATGGCTGGAAAATGACGAGGTTCAGACCGTCGTGGTCACGCCGAATGAGGAGGTGCCCACCGGTCACGTCAAGGTCGCCCTCAAAAACGGCGAGGTCCGACAGTTCGACTTCTCGGACATCAACCAGATCGTGCAGGAGTCGGAGGCCGCAGGCGTTCAGACCGTCGTGGCGAAGATTGACAAGCCGGGCTGGTTCTGGACCGCGGTGTTCCCGTACCTGGTCATTCTGATCGCAGTCATTTTGGTGTTCTTCGTGCTCGGGCATTCCCTGGGCGGTGGCGGCGGCAACTCGCAGGTGTTGAGCTTCGGCCGCAGCCGTGCGCAGATGACCGACGGCAAGGACAACCCCACGACCTTCAAGGACGTCGCGGGATTGCAGGAGGAGAAGGAGGAGCTTCAGGAGGTCGTTGACTTCCTGGCCAATCCGAAGCAGTTCATCCGCGTCGGCGCCCGCATTCCGAAGGGCATCCTGATGGAGGGCCCGCCCGGGACCGGTAAGACGCTCCTCGCGAAGGCCGTGGCCGGCGAGGCAGGCGTTCCGTTCTTCTCCATCTCCGGTTCGGACTTTGTGGAAATGTTTGTCGGTGTCGGTGCATCGCGTGTCCGCGACCTCTTCGCGACCGCGAAGAAAAATGCACCCTGCATCGTCTTTATCGATGAGATCGATGCCGTTGCGAGACGTCGCGGCGCCGGTTTGGGCGGCGGCCATGACGAGCGCGAGCAGACCCTGAACCAGCTCCTTGTGGAGATGGACGGCTTCGGCGTCAACGAAGGCATCATCGTCCTCGCGGCAACCAACCGCGTGGATATTCTGGATCCCGCGATCCTGCGTCCCGGCCGTTTTGACCGCAAGGTCCTTGTGGGCCGTCCGGACGTTCGCGGAAGACTGGAGATCCTGAAGGTTCATGTCCGCAACAAGCCTCTCGGCGAGGATGTGAATCTGGAGCATATCGCCCGTTCGACGGCCGGATTTTCCGGAGCCGATCTGGAGAACCTCATGAACGAGGCTGCCATCAACGCAGCCAAGGAAAATCGTGCATTTATCAACTACGAGGATGTGAAGAAGGCATTGATCCGCGTCGGCATCGGCACGGAGAAGAAGAGCCGCATCATCTCCGACAAGGAGAAGCGCATCACGGCCTTCCACGAGGCGGGCCACGCCATCCTCTTCCATGTCCTGCCGGATGTGGGACCGGTCTATACCGTCTCCATCATCCCGACCGGCAACGGCGCGGCAGGCTACACCATGCCTCTGCCGGGTGAGGACGAGATGTTCCGCACCCGCGGCGAGATGATGCAGGAGATCGTAGTCACCTTAGGCGGCCGCGTCGCGGAGGAGCAGGTCTTTGAGGATATCACCACCGGCGCCAGCCAGGACATCAAGCAGGCGACGCGCCTCGCGCAGGCCATGGTCACCAAATACGGTTTCTCCGACGCCCTCGGTCCGGTCAACTACGATGTTGACGAGGATGAGGTGTTCATCGGCCGCGACTACGGCCACACGAAGAGCTACAGCGAGAACGTTGCAACCAAGATCGACGAGGAAGTCCGCCGCATCATCGACGTCTGCTACGCCGATGCGCAGCGCATCATCGCCGAGAACCGCGACGTGCTCAACCGCTGTGCCGAGCTTCTTCTCGAGAAGGAGCGCATCACCCGCGAGGAGTTCGAAGCCCTCTTCGGCATCGAGCCCGAGCCGACCGTCACCGAGATCACGCTGTGACAGCGGGGTCGTTCCCGAAAGCAATCATTACAAAAACAATAAAGAGTCAGGGCAATCCGCCATGGCTCTTTTTTCATGCAAAAACATAATCTCTTTTCTTCGGGCAAACGGGGCCTAGCCCTTGCTCATCTTCGCAAAATGCTCCTTGATCTTCTCGAAGGTCTCGTCGCTTAAGTCGTGCTCGATCTTGCACGCATCCTCGGCAGCGGCAGACTCGTTCACGCCCAGGGAGACCAGCATCTGCGTGAGTACCTGATGGCGCTCGTAAATCTTCTCGGCGATGCTGCGGCCCTTCTCTGTGAAGGCGATCCGGCCGGAGGCGTCGATGATAAGGCAGTTCTCGTCCTTGAGGCGCCCGAGGGCACGGCTCACGGAGGGCTTGGAGATGCCCATCTCCGCCGAGATGTCGACGGCGTGGACTTCATTCAGGGTTTTCGAGAGAATCAGGATGGTCTCGAGATACATTTCGCCGGATTCGTAAATCATATGCTGCACCGACCGCTCCCCCGGGAGCGGTATCCTTTCTCCGTGTTGACCGGTTCCGCTGCGCTAACCGGTTAGTTTATTATACCCTTCAAAAGAAGGGACGTCAAGCGAACGTTTTTTGTAAAATGTGCAAGAATCTTGGGGTTTTGCCCGAAAAATGCCCAAACAAGGCTTGACAAGTTACCGCGAGCTAACTATAATGACGGCGGATAGTTGCCCGAAGGCAACTGAAAGTGACGGTTGGAACAGTATTTGCGCACCTCCGGCGAAGGCCGGAGACGGGCGAACGTTCCATTACCCTCAGGGAGGTGATAGGATGATTCCTTTGAGTGTGGCGGATGCAAATGTTGACCTGACGGTGCGCAGGATCAGCGGGAATGCGGAGGTGCGGCAGCATCTGGAGACCCTCGGGTTTGTGCCGGGGTCGACGGTGCGCGTGGTGACCGCGCTCGGCGGCAACGTGATCGTCAACGTGAAGGAGTCGCGAGTCGCGATCAGCAACGAAGCGGCAATGCACATCTTTGTGTGATCGAAGAGTGCAGTGAAAAGATAGAACAATAGCAGCGGAAAGGAAGGAAACAGCATGAAGACATTGCGCGATACGGGCATCGGCGAGACGGTCCGGGTGGTACGTTTAAGCGGCCAGGGAGCGATCCGCCGGAGAATCATGGACATGGGCATCACCCGCGGCGTCGAGGTATATGTCCGCAAGGTAGCGCCCCTCGGTGATCCCATTGAGGTGACGGTCCGGGGCTACGAGCTGAGCCTGCGGAAGGAAGATGCAGCGATGATCGAGGTCGAGTGAGGCCGTATTTTTCGGCCCTGCGGTTAGCTGAAGGCAACCCGAAAATAGAGTCCCCTAATTAACGAAAGGATACAACCATGGGCATCAAGATTGCGCTGGCGGGAAATCCCAACAGCGGTAAGACAACATTGTTCAATGCGCTGACCGGCTCCAACCAGTTCGTCGGTAACTGGCCGGGCGTAACGGTCGAGAAGAAGGAAGGAAAGCTCAAAAAGCACGAGGACGTCACGGTCATCGACCTTCCCGGTATCTATTCCCTCTCCCCGTACACCCTGGAGGAGGTTGTCGCAAGAAATTATCTTCTGAAGGAGCGGCCGGATGTGATCCTCAACATCATCGACGGCACGAACCTCGAGAGAAACCTCTACCTCACCACGCAGCTTCTGGAGATTGGCATTCCGGTGGTGGCGGCGGTCAACATGATGGACGTCGTGGAGAAGCTGGGTGACAAGATTGACACGAAGCGCCTCGCGAAGGAGCTGGGCTGCGACGTGGTGGAGATTTCGGCTCTCAAGGGAACCGGCATTTCCGCAGCGGCGGAGGCAGCGGTGAAGGCGGCGTCGAAAAATGCGCCCGTCCCGCAGCATGCATTTTCCGGACCGGTCGAGCATGCGATCGCACATATCGAGGAGGCGATCGTGCACGATATGCCCGAGGAGCAGCAGCGCTTCTACGCGGTAAAGATCTTCGAGCGCGACGAGAAGATCCTCGAGGAACTGAACATTCCCCAGGACAAGCTCGCACATGTGGAAAAGGATATTCAGGCTGCCGAGAAGGAGCTTGACGACGATGCCGAGAGCATCATCACCAACGACCGCTACGTATACATTGCAGACGTCATCAAGGGCTGCAGCAAGAAGTCCAGCGCAGGCAAGCTCACGACGTCGGACAAGATCGACAAGGTGGTGACCAACCGCTGGCTCGGCCTTCCGATCTTCGCGCTGATCATGTTCATCATCTACTGGGTGGCTATGGTCGGCGTCGGCGCACCCGCGACGGACTGGGCAAACGACGGCCTCTTCGGTGACGGCTGGCATTTGCTGGGAATCGGCTCCGGCGACACCGAGGCTGCCGAGGAAGAGTACGGCGACACCGATGCGATCCTGGACGGCCTGCTTGCAAAGGCTGCGGACGAGGGAATCGACACCGAAGCCGCGGAAGCCGCAATGGATCAGGAGGCGGAGGACTATGACTTCGCCGCAGCAGTGGCCGCTCTTCGCGACCTCGCCGGCAAATGCTCCGCAACCGAGATTCCCTACACTCTGGTCGACGAGGAAACCCTTGAGGAATCCGAAGAGACCGCAACGATGGCAGATGTGAACGACGCCATCGCCATGTACGAAAAATACGAGGGCGGCGTGGACCCGGCCAACTACGGCGTCTGGGTGCCCGGCATCCCGTCCCTGATCGAATCGCTTCTTGACAAGATCGGCTGCGCCGACTGGCTCAAGGGTCTGATCCTCGACGGTATCGTCGCCGGTCTCGGCGCGGTGCTCGGCTTCGTGCCGCAGATGCTCGTTCTGTTCTTCATGCTGGCCGCACTTGAGGCCTGCGGTTATATGGCGAGAATCGCTTTTGTTCTTGACCGCATTTTCCGTAGATTCGGCCTCTCCGGCAAATCCTTCATCCCGATGCTCATCGGCGTCGGCTGCGGCGTGCCCGGCATCATGGCCTCGCGTACGATTGAAAATGAGCGCGACCGCCGCATGACCATCATGACAACGACCTTCATCCCGTGCAGCGCGAAGGTGCCCTTCATCGGCATGATCGCGGGCGCCATCTTCGGCGGCAGCGCGTGGATCGCAACCTCGTCCTACTTCATCGGCATGGCCGCGATCATCATCTCCGGCATTATCCTGAAGAAGACGAAGATGTTCGCCGGCAACCCGGCACCGTTCGTTATGGAGCTTCCGGCATACCGTATGCCTACGCTTCGCAACGTTCTCCGCTCCATGTGGGAGCGCGGCTGGTCCTTTATCAAGAAGGCCGGCACGATCATTTTGCTCTCGACGATCTTCGTATGGTTCACCTCGTACTTCGGCTGGGTTGACGGAACCTTCCGCATGCTCTCCGAGGATGAGATCGACAGCTCGATCCTCGCCTCCATCGGCGGCGTGATCGCGTGGATCTTCAAGCCTCTCGGCTGGGGCAACTGGCAGGCCGCCGTGGCTTCCATCACCGGCCTCGTCGCGAAGGAAAATATCGTCGGCACCATGGGAATCCTCTACGGCGATATCGCATCCGTGGGCGCTGCGTTCACGAAGATCACCGGCTTCTCGTTCCTGGTGTTCAACCTTCTGTGCGCACCCTGCTTCGCAGCCATCGGCGCTATCCGCCGCGAGATGAACAACCCGAAGTGGACCTGGTTCGCCATCCTGTACCAGTGCGGCTTCGCCTACGTCATCGCCCTGATGATCAGCAACTTCGGCTGGATTTTCAGCGGCAGCGTGAGCGTCGTCGGCCTGATCTGCTCCGTTGCGATCCTGTGCGGAATGGTTTACATGTTGTTCATTAAGAAGTATAATGAGGCAACGACACTGAAGTGATAAGGGAGGGACAGCCCCTCCTGAGGCATTGGGAGGAAAAACTATGATCACATGGCTTACGGAAAATGCATCCACCCTTGCGGTAGCATTTGTGCTGCTGGTGGTTGTGGCGCTGATCATCCGGAAACTCATCCGGGACCGCCGCGCCGGCCGCACGAGCTGCGGCTGCGGCTGCGCAAACTGTCCGAGCCGGGGGATGTGCCATAAACCGGCGGCAAAGTAGGGAGAAAAAGGGCCTCAAAACCCTCGATTGTGCGAAATGACGGGAAAACGACATAAAACACCCCATCATTTTGATGTGACATGGGCACATTCACGAAAGGCCTTCGTCAAACTGCACAAAAAGAAATCATGCTTTTTGTAATGTTTGTGCACACATCCGCACTGACCCGTGGTATTATAATGGACGTAAACCCCAATACATTATAGTTTTTGCTACA
>CACZRV010000044.1 GCA_902783725.1 uncultured Lachnospiraceae bacterium
GATGCGGAAAATGCTGATATTGTGGGTGAAAGGGTAATGCCTTTTGGGAAAGGAGGTGCCGCGCATGGAAGACCGGCAGATTGTGGATCTCTATCTGGCCAGAGACGAAGAAGCCATAAAGCGAACGTCGGAAAAGTACGGCGCCCGTATACGAAACATTGCAAACGGAATCCTCGGGGATATGCAGAGCGCGGAAGAGTGCGAGAACGACACGTACCTGGAAGCCTGGAACCGGATTCCGCCCCACGAGCCGCACGACTACTTCTTCCCGTTCCTCGGAAAGATCGTGCGGGGAATCGCCGTCAATCGCTACAAAGCCGGCCTGCGATCGAAGCGGCATGCGGTGCAATGCGAGCTTACGAATGAACTTTTGGAGTGCCTTCCCGCGAAGGAAACCACGGAAGCGAATGTCATGTCGGAGGAGCTCGCAAAGACGATCGAGCAATTCCTTGACACACTCACGAAAGAGCAGCGGATCATTTTTGTGAGACGTTACTGGTTCTGCGATTCCGTCCGGGACATCGGCACCCGCCTGGGGGTGTCGGAGGGCAGTGTGAAAACCATACTGTTCCGCCTGCGCAAGGCGCTCAGACAATACCTGGAAAAGGAGGGGATCACACTATGAACGAATATGATCTGTTTGAAGCTATCGGAAATATTGATAAGAAATATGTGGAGGAAGCTGCCGCAGCGGCTCCTGCGCGGAAGCGCACCGGCCGCAGGCGCGTCTGGCGTATCGCCCTGGTGGCGGCAGCCCTTGCGGTGCTTCTTCTCGGAACTTTCGTCGCCACGGCGCACATCGTATATGATGTCCGCTTCCTGCAGCTGATCGGCCTTGAGAGCACCATGAAGGAGCTGGATAACGGCTATTATCAGATCGGCCTTTCGAAGACGATCGACGATGTGACCGTCACGGTGGTGGACGCCATCGGGGATGCAAAGAGACAGTGGGTTGAGATTGAGACCGATATTCCGGCGGAGGAGTCTGAGGCCGGCAAGTGTCCGGAAGAACCGGGACCGACGCATTTCTACATCGAACTGTATGAGACCAACTGGTTGACGGCTGCATTTTCCGAAATTGACTGCACGGAGCGGTACGAGAGTGAACTAAAGGCCGTTATGCCTGACGGAAACAGCGCCTCTCTGACACCGTTTGTGCGCGACGGTCATCTGTGGCTTCTGCTGGAGGTTAGGGCGGATGCAGGCCATGAGCTGAACCGGTCGTTCATCCACTTTGAATGCGGTTTCAATACGAAAAATACGCAGGACGCACGCTTTGCGTTCAACTGGTGCTGTAATTACCCGGCAGAGAAGGAGACCAGCCGGATCGGCAAAAAAGACGGGCAGGTTCCTCGTTTGTACAACACGTCGGAAGATGTACGGATTACCAAGGTTGAGGTTACACAGGCGTGTCTGGATGTATTTGCCGAAGGAAGCTTCAATGACTTCCGGCTGGAGTACATTACCCTTGCCGACGGAACCATCCTGTATCCGGTGAATCGGTCGTTAAATGTTGCCCCGGAGAAAACCGGAAAGGCGGAGCAGGAGATTTGGGACGGCTGGATCGTATGTGACGATGAGGAGATCGATGGCAAGAAAACTTCCGCCAAGACATACTCTCTCATGCCGAACCAGTCCTTCGACACGACAGCTCTCGGCGAGCGGCTGATTCCGATGGACGAGATCGTTGCAATCTGCATCAACGGAAAGACGATTGAATTGAAGTAATCAGGCGATAAAGATGTGCGGTGCACTCCGGTGGGGGAGAGTGCACCGCAAAAACGAAAGCACACCATGGCGGTGTGCTTTTTGTTTCACTGTTTTTTGTTTAATGTCGGCGATCCGTCGGCTGGTACTGCGTGTTGTAACCCGGGTTGTTGTCGGGGCGCAGCGCGTTCGGATACATGGTGTCGGCGTAGATGTCCGTCTGCATGCGGCGCACGAGCTGGAAGACTTCCTGGTAGTCCGGAATATCCCGGATGGAGAAGTTGTTGGAACCGGTACTGTCGGCGGTGCTGTAGCGGCCCCCGCAGATGATGTTTACATCCCCGCAGCCGGTCATGCGGTCGATCATGCCGCGCGTCATGCTGACGTTGGAGACCTCCGCGAAGGGCTTGAAGACAACCTCCTTCGAGAGGACGCCGCTGCAGAAATAAATACCGCGGTCCGTGATGGCATACTCGATGTTGCGCTGCCGCAAAAACGAGAAGATCACACCGCCCAGATAAATCCAGACAGGCATCATGTGGATCAGCAAAAAGACGCCCAGGAAGCCCTTAAAAAGGCCCCCCATCTCGCCCGAGGGAACTTTCCGGATCATCGTGTAGAAGAACAGGTCAAATGCCGCCCAGATGAGAGCGATGAACAAAAGCGGGTTGAAAATACACTCCAGCACGAAGCAGGA
>CACZRV010000045.1 GCA_902783725.1 uncultured Lachnospiraceae bacterium
CGGACCACGAGGAAGCGGTTGTAACGGCGAAGTTTACGGTTAAGAGAGCAAAGGTAACCGTGACGGCGCAGGATGATTCCAAGGATTTCGGGGAGAACGATCCCGCGAAGTTTGAGGCGACTGTGAAGGGCCTCGTAAACAACGACCCCGAGAGCGTTATCACTTATACTGTAGACCGCGCAGATGGCGAGGATGCAGGAACCTATGCCATCACTCCGAGCGGTGATGCGGTTCAGGGCAACTATGATGTAACCTACGTAGCCGGAAAATTCACCATCGAAAAGATCGACAACCCGGTGAAGATTTCCGCGGAGGACAAGGAGACCGAAGTGGTAGTCAACACGCTTCCGGACGACGATCACAAGATCGATCTCTCCGAGTTTGTTGAGGATCCCACCGGCAACGTATCCTACGAGATCATTCCGGACGGCACTACCGCAACCGATACCACCATCGATGAGAAAGGCAATCTGGTTCCCGGCAGCAAGCCCGGCGAGGTTAAGGTGAAGATCGTTGACGACGGAGGTCAGAATTACAGGCCCGAGTCGGAAATCATCACCATCACGGTAGTTCCGAAGGAAGACTGCAAGGTTGCAGTTTCCGCAGAAGATTATACGTACAACAGAAAGGCAGCGGATCCCGAGGTGACGGGAGTTACCGAAGATGACGCTGTGACAATCGAATACAAGAAGAAGGGCGCAGATGACAATACCTACACCACTACGGCACCGAAGGATGCCGGCGACTATGTCGTGAGAGTGAAGGTAGCGGAAAATGCAACCCACAAGGCCGGCGAAGCAACGGCAGAATTTTCCATCGCAAGAGCCAAGGCAACCGTGACCGCGAAGGATGACGGCAAGACGTACGGCGACGAGGATCCGACTCTGACCGCGGAAGTGAGCGGCATTGTGGAGGGCGATTCCAAGGGCGTCATCAGCTACACGGTGGACCGCGAGAGCGGAGAGAACGTGGGAAGCTACGCGATCATCCCAATCGGTGAAGCTGTCCAGGGCAACTACGATGTGACGTACGTGCCTGCAGAGTTCACCATTACCAAGGCGAAGGATCCGGCGGTTGTGGATACGAACGGCGGTGTGGTGAAGGTCAACGAGAACCCGGAGGACGGAAACAAGGTGAACCTTAAGAACCTTGTGGAAGGCGCCGAGGGTAAAGTAACGTTTGAGATCGATCCGAAGGGCACGACGGCCACCGGAACGGCCATCGATAAGGACGGCAACCTGATTCCGGGCGATACCCCCGGTGAGGTCAAGGTCAAGGTAACGATTGCCGACAGTGAGAATCACGAGGGCAAGACCGAGATTATCACCATCACGGTGACGGAGAAGGAAACGGGAACGCTTCCGGTAACGCAGAAGGACGGAACCTACGGCGATACGTTGAGCAAGCCGGAGTACACGGCTCCCGAGAAGACCGGCAAGACCACGATTACCTACAGCGGCACGCTCACGGACGGAACCGATTGTGAGGTTCCCGCAGGCGAGATGCCTACGGAGGCCGGAACGTACATTGTTACGGTTATCTGCGAGACGCCCGACGCCATCTATGTCGGCAAGGCTGAATTTGTCATCGCGAAGGCGGTTCCGCCGATCGGAACGGTGAGCGCGGATGATGTTCACAACGATCACGATATTGCGAAGGCAAATGTCCGCAGATCCGACACGACGATCCCGGGCAAGCTGAGCGTGACGGAGACGACGCTCTCCGAGGGCAAGCAGACGTACCACTGGACCTTTGTTCCGGAGGATACCAACAACTACGAGACCGTGAAGGGAACCGTGGAGATCACGATGACCGAGCACGACTGGGGTGCGTGGGAGATCGTGAAGCCCGCCACCGCGGAAGAGGAAGGTCTGCTCCGCCGCATCTGCAAGATCTGCGGTGAGATCGAGAACCAGACGATTCCGAGACTTGATCCGAAGGAAGACCCGAAGGACGATCCGAAGGACGACCCGAAGGAGGATCCGGTGACCTACACGCCCGACGGCTCGGGCAAGGAGGTCTGGGAGAAGGATTCCGGCAAGGAAGTTCCGATCGTCATCCACAGAAGCAGCGATGAGGACAAGCTGCGCGAGAAGTTCGACGGCGTCGAGGTTGACGGCAAGAAACTCGCCGAGGGCAAGGATTACACCATCGATGTCACCGGCAAGATCACGCTGAAGCCGGAATACCTGCAGACGCTTCCGACCGGAGAGACCAGCATGAAGGTACTGTTCGCAGACGGTTCGGCGACGGTGAAGGTCGACGTCACGCAGAAGAGCAATCCGGATTCGCCCAAGACCGGCGATCTGGCGTTCTTAACGATGTGGATGGTACTGCTTGCGGCCGCGACGGTATTCCTGATCGCGAAAAAGCGCAAGGAAGAGGCTGAAGAGGGTTATCAGGCATAACTGAATGTGGTATACTGGGGGCGACGGGCAAAAAACTGTCGCCCCTTGTTGTGTGCATTTTTCGCGGCGGAAAAAGCGGAAAATGCGGGAAAGAGAGGTTTTATGAGTGCTAAACTGGATCGTTTGAAAGAGATTGACGCACAGCTCACGAAGCTTTCGACCATCAGTGAGCTGTTGTACTGGGACATGCGCACGATCATGCCGGACGGCGGCTTTGAGGCGCATTCGAATGCAATGGATTACGTCGAGACGGAGGCGTTCCGCCTCTCGACGTCGGACGAGCTGTATAACCTGCTTACGGACCTGTCCGAGCCGGAGGAGTGGGAGCAGCTCGATGACATGTGGAAGTTCATCGTAAAGAATATGCGCGAGAAGCAGGAGCGACGTCGCCGCATTCCGGAGGAGGTGTTCCGCCGCGCGGTAACTATCAACACGGCCTCGGAGCGCGCGTGGGAGGAGGCCAAGCAGGCCTCGGATTTCTCCATCTTCGCGCCGCATCTGGAGAAGCAGATCGAGATCACGAAGGAGATCAAGTCCTACACGCACCCCGATATGGAAATCTACGATTCGCTGCTGGACGACTATGAGGAGGGCATGGATTCGGCGACGGTCGACCGCATTTTCTCCGAGCTGCGGGACGGTCTGGTCCCGCTTGTTCATGAAATTCTGGCGGCGAAGCAGCCCGACGACTCCAAATTCAAACGCAAATACAATATCGAGGGTGAGAAGAAGGTACAGAAGCTCCTTCTCACATACATCGGCTTTGACTGGAGCCGCGGAACCACGGCGGAGTCGGAGCATCCCTTCACGCTTGATCTGGTGCCGACGGACGTGCGCGTGACGAACCACTTCAGCGAGGACGATGCCATCGATCCGATGTTCTCGGCGATCCACGAGGGCGGTCACGCCATCCTGGAGCAGAATGTCGACCCGCGGTACGGCGCGACGCCGGCCGGCGGGTGTTCCTACCTGGGAATCCACGAGAGCCAGTCGCGGTTCTTTGAGAATATCCTCGGCCGCAACATCAACTTCTGGAAGCCGATCTATGCGGAGGTGCAAAAGCTCCAGCCGGAGTTCGCGGACGTCTCCCTGGAGGAGTTTGCGACGGAGATCAACCACGTGCGCGCCAGCATGATCCGCACGGCGGCGGACGAGGTGACGTACTGCCTGCATGTGATCCTGCGCTACGAGGTTGAGAAGGCTATTTTCCGTGAGGGTGTGCCGGTCTCCGAGCTTCCCGCATTGTGGAATCGGAAAATGAAGGAGTACTTAGGCATCGTTCCCGCGAACGACGCAGAGGGGATTTTGCAGGATATGCACTGGAGCGACGGTTCGTTCGGGTATTTTCCGACGTATCTGCTGGGAAGCATCTATGACGGCATGTTTTTAGAGGCGATGGAGGCGGACCTCGGACCTATCGATCCGATCCTTGCGGAAGGCCGAATCGGAGAGATCCGCGCATGGCTGACGGAGAAGATCCACCGCCACGGAAACACGAGACGCCCGAAGGAAGTGCTGGCGGCGGTCTGCGGCCGCGAGGCGACGGCGGAGCCTTTGCTTCGGTACTTCCGCAGGAAGTATTCGATGTACTATAACCTGTGATCACCTGTGCCTGTGAATTGTCCGAAAGCACGAAAAAAGTGCGTGCATTTTTCGCAATAAAGGTTTACTTTTCTGAAAAAATGGACTATACTTGCCTTGTGTATGTTGATTACATAAACACACATAAGGACGATTGATCCCACAACTATGGTCTAGGAGGAAACAACTATGGCATTTTGCAATCAGTGCGGCGCACAGCTTCAGGACGGCGCAGCGTTTTGCCCCGCTTGCGGTGCACAGCAGGGCGCAACTCCCCAGCAGGCAGCTCCCCAGCAGGGTCAGGCAGGACAGGCCGGCAGTGGTTTTGATTTTAAGGCAATGATCGAGAATACACCGGACTTCACGTCTCAGATGGATCCGGCGGATATCGAGGCGAACAAGCCGATGGCGATCCTTTCGTACATCTGGTTCTTGTTCATTGTTCCGTTGGTAGCAGCTCCTCAGAGCAAGTTTGCACGCTTCCATGCAAATCAGGGACTGGTTCTCTTCGTTTGCTGGCTCGTTGCTTCTGTAGTCGTTTGGATTCCGATCGTAAGAATCCTCTCCTTCCTTCTCTATCTGGTTGGACTCGGATATATGGTCATCGGTATTCTGAATGCGAACAACGGCAAGGCAAAAGAGCTTCCGTTCATCGGCAAGTTCCGTATTATCAGATAATCGAACAAAGAATGACGGGCGGCAATCCTGAGGGGTTGTCGCCTTTTTTATATGCTTTTCAAACGACTTCTCGTGTGGTATACTGTAGAGGCGGCCGGTCCGGTGACGGCGGTCCGCAAATGCTTGGCGGAGGGAAATTACGATGTCCGAGACGGGAGCGCAGGTGCTTTCTGCGGAAATGATGAATGCGATGTACGGCGCGCTGGAGCGCGTGGAAAAGGAAGTGGGGAAGGCGGTTGTCGGAAAGCCGATGGTAATCCGCCGCGTGCTGACGGCAATTCTGGCCGGCGGCCATATTTTGATGGAGGATGTGCCGGGTGTCGGCAAGACGACGCTTGCGGTTGCATTTTCCAAGGTAATGAAAATGGAGTATCACCGGATGCAGTTTACGCCCGATGTTATGCCCTCGGATGTAGTCGGCTTCCGCATCTACAACAAGGAGACGAAGCAGCAGGAGTATGTGCCCGGCAGCGTGATGTGCAATCTCTTCCTTGCGGACGAGATCAACCGCACGTCCTCGAAGACGCAGTCGGCGCTTCTGGAGGTCATGGAGGAGGGCACGGTCACCGTGGACGGAACGACCCGTGAGGTTCCGCAGCCCTTCATCGTCATTGCGACCCAGAACCCCGTAGGTGCCGCGGGAACGCAGATGCTTCCCGACTCACAGCTCGACCGCTTCATGATCCGCGTGAGTATCGGCTATCCTTCGGGAGAGGATGAGGTCCGGATGCTTCGGGACCGCAAGGACAGTAACCCCATCGACAGTGTGGGAACCGTCATGCGCGCAAGCGACCTGTTGTGGATCCGCAAGCAGGCGGAGAAGGTGCATGTCGACGACCGGATCTACTCCTACGTCACCGAGCTGGTCAACCAGACGAGACACCACGATATGTTGTCGTTAGGCATCAGCCCGCGGGGCACGCTGGCGATCATCGCCATGGCGAAGGCAAATGCAATGCTTGACCGCCGCACGTATATCGTTCCGGAGGATGTCATGAGCGTGTTCGCCGTCACCACGGCGCACCGTATGATCCTGACGCCCCTCGCCCGCATGAACCGCGTGACCGCGGAGTCGGTTGCGGAGCAGGTGCTGCAGAGCGTGGTTCCTCCGCGGATCTTCTCGTAAGAGCGCAATTGTGCCCGCGCCGGCGGGCAGTGTATCGGCTTTGGATGCGGGGGAATTCGGATGTTCTTTAACTGGCTTTGTTATTTGATCGCAATGGTTTGCGTGGGATTTTCCACGGTTATGTTCAATAACCGTTTCTTTGTCATACTGCTTATTATAGGGCTGATGTTGCCGATCGTCAGCCTTATTTGTATGCTCAGAATGCACGGAAAGCTGTTTGCGTCGATCCATACGGAGGGAACGCCGGTGCGGAGCGGGGAGAATTTTCCGTTTTATGTGGCGGTCACGAACCGCGGCAGCATCCCGTGCGCGAACATTCGAATCCGCGTCGCGGTGGAGGATGTGCTGGCAGGCGCATCCCGCATAATCCAGGGGATGGCCGCCGTTCCCGGCAAGACCGTCGGACGGGCGGAGCTTGAGATTCCCTCGACCCACTGCGGCCGGGTGGGGATCACGCTTTTGCAGGTTGTGGTGAGCGTGCCCTTCGGGTTCTTCCGCGTGCGGGCGAAGGTTGTCTCGCCGGAGGCCGACTTTTTGATCTACCCGGAGATGGTGGACGCGGGGCTTACCCTCGTGCAGCCGAATCCGTACGCTTACATCGCGGACGAGGAGTACTCGCAGACGCGGCCGGGCGATGACCCCTCCGAGCTCTTCGGCGTCCGGGAATACCGTCCGGGAGACCGGCAGAACCGCATTCACTGGAATCTGACCGCTTCGCGGGACATCACCATGGTGAAGGAGCTGGGCCTGCCCATCGACACTTCCGTTTTGGTGCTGGCGGACATCTACGCGATGCCCCAGGCGGTGGCGGAAGAGCAGTACGATGCACTGATGACCGTGATCGCTTCGGTGGTGCGCCGGCTTCGCCGCGACCGCCAGATATTCTACATCGGCTGGCTGACGGAGCCCGGAAATGCATGGCACATGCGCATCGCGGAGGACGAGGAGTGGGAGGCCGTACAGACGCAGCTCTTCTGCGTTCATCCCTATGCGGCCGACTGCTCGGTGACTGCGGGGTACGCGCAGCGATTTGCCGACGAGCGCTATCGGAACATTCTCTACATTACGAACCGCTGGACGGAAAGCTCGGCGCTCGGCCTCGAGACCCTTCGCGCCGAGGCCAATGTGACGGTGCTCTTTGTGACCGATGAGCGGACAAAGGCGCCGCAGCTGTCGAAGGGAGAGAGGGTGATCCGCCTGCGGGCAGAGCACCTGACGGAGGACCTCAGCATTGCCGCAGACGCGGAATTATAAAGATTCTACGTGTGTAGAACAAACAACAGAAGCCCTGCATATGAACAGACTTCTTCGAAAAATACAGCCCCGAATCCAACGGAAAGGGAATCAAACGGAAAGGAGGACATGCGTCATGGACAAATACCAATCGCGCGGGCGTGATACGGCGCTTTATGCCGTGTTGGGAATCACGGCCACCTGGCTCGGCGCATGGCTTCCCTGTGCGATCCTGAGCGAGGCGGTAGGCGTATCGTTTCCTTATGAATTGCTTTTGCTGCTGGCCGGCTTCAGTGTTCCTTTGTGGTTTGCGCTTCAGGCGACGGAGTCCTTCTGGCGTCGCCTGCTGGTGAAACTGGTTCCGCTGCTTTTAGCGGCGCTTTTCTGTGCATTGTATCTTGATCAGACGGCGGAGGGAGTCCGCGGGGTTCTCCGGAAGCTGGCCGCCCAGGCCAACGATTACATGGGATGGAATATCACCATACCCGGTGCGGCTTCCACCGAGGGGATGGAAATACTGTTGGCCTGGCTGTTGCCGACGACGCTTCTGCTGACGGTCTCGGTGGCCGCTGCGGACGGCATCGCGCCCCTCGCGTGGATCGCCGCCTCGGTGTTCGCACCGACGATCGTTGTGTCCCTTAACATTTTCCCTCCGGTGTGGATGCTTATCGCCTACGTGGCTCTGGCATTGTACTTTGTCGTGGCGCAGGACTCGTTTGTGCTGCCGGTGCGGGCCGGAAACCGGCTTCGGGTCGGCGCCGCGCTGACCCTGGCGGTCATCACCGTCTCCGCCGGCGTGATCATCAGCGAATCTTTTTACGATGAAAACATCCGCTATCTCGAGATCCGCGAGGAACTTCGGGACAAGCTCTGGGAGAAAATGCCCGCCCTTTTCAATACGAGAAATGTGACCCGCTCCCAGCGCTCCGGCATGAGCGGCGGCTCGCTGCCCTTAAACGGATATGTGACGGACTCCGGGGATCTGCGGCTTCGCGTGACGTATCCTTCCGGCATGTCCACCATCTACCTGCGCGGCGAGGCGTACGGGGAGTACGACGGCACGGCATGGACATTGGAAAACCGGCACATCTTTCAGGTGGAGGACATCGACCGGCGGGGCGGGGGCGTCGTTGACATCGCCAACATGACGGCGTTGTACGGAAAGAGTTTCATCGACTACGGCCCCATGATGAAGGCTGTTCGTTTCCCCGTGAAGAGTTCGAACCTGGTCGTGGAGGTGTTCGATGAGAACGAGAGATACCTCTTCGTGCCCTATGACACCTATGCGGTTGTTGGGGAAGAGAGCGGCATGGCATCAATCTCTCACAATGCAGAGGGGTGCTATATCATCTCCGGCGGGAACACCACCCGGTACATCTGCAGTTTCCTCTACAATGACTGGAACGTGCCTTCCTATTTGGCGTACGGGGAAAAACTTACCGGATCGGTGGCGGCGCCTGTCGGAAATCCGCAGCTCGCCGAGGTCATTTCGCGGTACGATTCGTTCGTGTATGAGAATTATCTGGAGATCCCGAACCGCTGTTCCGCCGTGAAGGGCATGATTTCGCTTTCGGAAAATGCAACCCTCTACGATGCGGTCACGGCTGTTCAGTCCTTCCTGCGCGGCTACCGGTACACCACAAGCCCCGGGCCTACGCCGGAGGACAAGGACTTTATCACGTATTTTCTGAAGGAAAAGAAGGCCGGCTTCTGCGTGCATTTTGCGAGTGCGGGCGTCATGCTGTTCCGCTCGCTGGGAATCCCGGCGCGGTACGCGGAGGGCTACGTGATCCAGCCGGGCGACATGAAGAATGCGAAGCCGGCGGGGAGCACGTCCATGGAGATCCGCGACGCCGGTTCCAACCGCAGCGAGACGATCTCCGTGGAAACGCTGGATGTGTATGACCGGTCCGCGCACGCCTGGGTGGAGATTTACATCGCCGGGTACGGCTGGTTCCCGGTGGAGGTGACCTACAGCGGCGTGCCCATGGAGGAGACGCTGTCGTACCTCTCCAAACTGCAGGTCGTGGGCACACAGCCGACGCCGACGCCCGACAAGACGGCGACGCCTGTGCCGACCGGCGAACCGACGAAGGCCCCGAGCGGCGCGGTAACCCCGAAGGCCACGGCAACGCCGAGACCGACAAGGACGCCGACACCCGTGGTGACACGCACGCCGACGCCGACGCCCGATGTGACGGAAACCCCGAAGAAGTCCTCCGGGGACGGCGGCCCGTGGAAAACAATCCTGCTCACGGGCGGAATCCTTCTTATTATCGGAAGCTTGCTGTGCATGCGGCGCGCGTACGCCCGATCGCGCAGGCGAAGCCGCATCCTCGGCACGGAGCCGAGACGCGCGGTGACCGCCGTGTGCCGCGAGATCGGATATCTCTTCCGATTAAACGGCGTCACCCTCCGGCCGGGCGAGTCGGAGAGCAGCTACACGGAGCGCGTATCCGAGGTCCTCGGAAACGTCGAGGCGCTTCGCTGGATCTACGATCTCGGCAACCGGGCCAACTTCGGCGCAGAGCGGATCACAAGAGAGGATCGGCGCAGAGCGCTGGCGCTGTACCGCAAGATCCGGACCAGGACACTTCGCGGCAAATCCTTTGCCACTCGTTTCGCATGGGTTTTCCTGCGCGGCATTTGACGGCCGCGCGGGTCCCCTGCGGGGGCTTCGCGGGAGAACGTTGCGGGAGTTCTTCGGGGGCTTCGCGGGGCGGTCCGGGAGCATTTTTCGACGGAAAATATTTTGCTTGACTTTCGCAAGAGGGTTGTGCTATAGTAGTGAGGCTATGGAAGAGGTCTTTTTTTTATGCCTAAATTTATACGGAGGTGAGAGTTATGCGAGTGAAGATTAC
>CACZRV010000046.1 GCA_902783725.1 uncultured Lachnospiraceae bacterium
GATCGACAACGTCGGCCTTCAGAGTGAGGATATGAAGACGTACAGCACGAGCCCTTACATCCGCTATACGCCGCAGTCCTACACCACGAAGATTACGTTCAACACGGACAAGGCTTCCCTCGAGAAGAGAGGAACGCAGGTTCTCGCTAACGAGAACTTCCGCCATGCTTACTCGCTGGCGATCGACCGTGCGAAGTTCGCAACTTCCTACACTTCCGCAGGTACGGCAGGCTTCGGTTTGCTGAACTCGATGTACATCTACGATCCGTTCTCCGGCGCTTCCTACCGTGATACGGACGGCGCTATGGGTGCGCTCGTCGGTCTCTACGGCCTGAAGTTCGGCGACGAGGCAGAGTACGGCGACCTTGAGGAAGCTTACGATGCAATCACCGGTTTCAACATCAACGAGGCAAGAGAGTACATGAAGAAGGCGTATGACGAGTGCATCGCCGACAAGTCCTACGACGGAACCTCGAAGGTTGAGATCGAGATGCTGGTTTACCAGTCCGATGATATCTACGTTCAGATGTTCAACTTCCTCAATGACGCTTTGAAGGCGGCTTGCGAGGGCACCGGATTCGAGGGCAAGGTTAACCTGAAGATGACGGTTGACGCTGACTACTACAACACCATGTATTCCGGTAACACGGATATGATCTTCTCAACCTGGGGCGGCGCCGCTTCTGCTCCGTACACGATCCTGTACGAGTGCTACTGCGACGACCCGACGGGTGCCGGCAACCAGATGGAGTACGGCTTCGATACCACGAAGGTTAACGTGAAGATCAAGGTTGACGACGTGGACTATGTTGCATCCCTTAACAAGTGGGCTCTCTGGGCCGACGATTCCGATCCGGATTGCAAGATCACGTCCGTTGACGGTTCCAAGACTCTGGATTCGTTCTCGTCTTACGACGCAATGACAAGAGCAAGCTTTTACGGTTTGCTTGAGAAGACGTACCTGAGCTCGTTCGTAACCATCCCGATGTACTACAGAAACAGCGCTTCGCTCATTTCCCAGAAGGGTGACTATCCGATCACGCAGTATATTGATCTGATCAGCTTCGGCGGAATCCGCTTCTACACCTTCAAGTACACGGATGAGGAGTGGGAGAAGATTACAAGTACGCTTCAGTACTGATCAATAACCCATCACCTCGCCGGAGGGAATCCGGCAAATGAAATCTGACAGGTAATGTCCTTATGCAAGGCACAATCACGGGGATTGTCCCGTGATTGTGTTCTTGCGTTTGTAGAAACCACCGTAAAGGAACCGAAAGGTATGCTAAAGTATGTAATCAAACGAATCCTGCTCATGTTCGTGACGTTCTTTATCATCGCGACGATGTGCTTTGTGTTGATTAAGCTGCTGCCGCTCCCCAACGCCAAGGCGCAGGGCCGCGACATCAACCTTGTCCTCGAAAAGCGCAAGCAGATGGGATATGACAAACCGATTCTGACACAATATGCAATCTACTGGAAAAATGTCTTCAACTTCGGCTCGGGCAGCGACAAAGGCTGGAGCCCCGACTTCGGTATCGGCGAGCAGATGTACATCAGCCAGTCTGTCTATGAAGTCATCAAGGAGAAGCTTCCGTACACGATTGTTGTCAACCTGTACTCCATCCTGATTGCAGTCCCCATCGGAGTGCTCCTGGGAATTTACGCCGCGCTTCGAAAGAATCGCTGGCAGGATCACTTTGTCTCTACGGCGGTTATGCTTGTTGTTTCCGTGCCCAGTTACGTATACGCGTTCCTGGTGCAGTATTTTCTGTGCTTTAAAACCGGGTGGTTCCCTCTGACGGTAGCGTCCAGAGAGACTGCCACATTCTTCAGCTGGGTGATGTTTGTTTCGATGTTCCCGGCGATCCTTTCGCTGTGCTTCGGAACCATCGCCAGATTGTGCCGTTTCACGAGAGCCGAGCTCTCCGAGGTTCTGACCGGAGACTATCTGCTCTTAGCGCGCACCAAAGGTCTGACGAAAAATCAGGCCATCACCCGCCATGCGCTTCGAAACGCCATGGTACCGATCCTCCCCATGATTCTCGGTGAGTTTATCGGCATCCTCAGCGGTTCCCTGATCATCGAGGGTATTTTCGGTATCCCCGGTATCGGCAAGCTGTACATCACGTCCATTCAGCTGCGTGATTACAACTTCTTCATGGCGCTGACATTTTTCTACACGTTGATCGGTCTGGTCGCGAACCTCGTGATCGACCTCAGCTACGGATTTATCGATCCGAGAATCAAGATGGGGGCAAAGTGATATGGATTACAATAATTTGCCGAAAGATAAATTCGTATTTGCCCAAAGAGAGGGCAAAATCGCCGACAAGAAGCTCGATACGAAGCCGGTCGGCTATTTCCGTGACGCCCTGCGGAGATTCCGGAAGAACAAGTCTTCCGTCGTTGCGGCGTTCATCATTTTGCTGTTGTTCCTGTATGCATTTTTAGTTCCGATCTTCTCGCCCTACACGGTGGAGGATCGCGACGGTTACTACAAGATGGTTCTTCCCAAGAGCGACCTCTTCGGATGGCTCGGATGGGACGGCTGCACCGAGCAGCAGGAGTCCCAGGCGGGCTATGACTACTATTGCTCCATCGGCGTTGAGTACGGCACCTCCGCGGTTCGCGAGGTACGCGATTCCTCGGTTGACCCCAACACGGGCAACGTGAATTACAAGCTGTACGTCGACACCTACGAGAAGGTCGGATTTACCTACGTCGACCTGACCGAGGAGGAGTACACGGCGCTCAAGGATTATCAGAACAATACGGGAATTCAGGTTGTCTACCCGATGCCTGCGAACTACAAGACAACCTTCGTGGCGGTTACCAACGGTGCAAACCTGTGGTACAAGCTTGCCGACGAGTCGGACACCACGGCCGGCGAGGCGAGAGACCACGATGAGAACGGCAGGCCGATCTACACGGCGGACTACCTGATGAAGAAGAATATCACGTACGGGCAGTATGATTCGCTGCGCCTGGATCTTCCGGGCGACGGTGAGGGCGGTCTTCACTACGTCTATGCGATCAAGAACCAGACCGGCTACCATCTGCGCGTGCTTTACAAGGAATATTACAACTACCAGAACGGACATTATGCAACGCATCTCTTCGGT
Organism: uncultured Lachnospiraceae bacterium; assembly: GCA_902783725.1. Lineage (GTDB taxonomy): Bacteria > Bacillota > Clostridia > Lachnospirales > Lachnospiraceae > ISDg. Next base: position 3,126 of record CACZRV010000046.1, read on the forward strand.
ACCAACCAGCACGGTCAGGACATCTTCATGTGCCTGGCATACGGCGCAAGACTGTCGTTCATGCTTGCCATCGCTGTTTCGCTCCTCAACCTGATCATCGGCGTCATCTACGGTTCCGTGGAAGGCTTCTACGGCGGAACCATCGACCTTGTGATGGAGCGTATCTCCGAGGTGCTGGGCGAGGTTCCGTTCATCGTTGTGGCAACACTGTTCCAGATGCATCTGGCGAAGAAGGTGGGACCGATCCCGTCGTTGTTGTTCGCGTTTGTAATGACGGGCTGGATCGGCATCGCATACCGCGTGCGTACGCAGTTCTACCGCTTCAAGAATCAGGAGTACGTTCTTGCGGCGAGAACCCTCGGTGCAAGCGACAAACGACTGATCTTCCGGCACATTTTCCCCAACGCCATCGGTACGATCATCACCAGTACGATCCTGATCATCCCCGGTTGCTTCTACGACGAGTCCATGCTGACGTACTTAGGTATCGTCAACCTGGAGACGTCGGGAACCACCAGTGTCGGTACGCTGTTGTCCCACGGCCAGACGTACATGTCCACCACACCGCACATCCTGCTGTTCCCGGCGCTGTTCATCTCCCTTCTGATGATCGCGTTCAACCTCTTCGGAAACGGCTTGCGCGATGCATTTAACCCTTCATTGAGAGGAGCGGATGAATAATGGCAGAGAAGAAAATCAGTGTTAAAAACCTGCGCATTTCCTTCCGTACCTCCAACGGTAAGGTGCAGGCTGTGCGCGACATAAGCTTCGATCTTTACAAGGGCGAGACTCTTGCCATCGTAGGCGAGTCCGGCTCCGGCAAATCCGTGACCAGCAAGGCGATCATGGGCATTTCCGCGGGAAACGCCATCGTGGAAAACGGCAAGATTCTGTACGGCGACAAGGACCTTCTGAAGATTTCGGAGGAGGAGTTCCACGAGATTCGCGGCGACAAGATCGCCATGGTCTTCCAGGACCCGCTCTCCAGCCTGAACCCGATCATGCGGATCGGCAAGCAGCTGACGGAGGCCATGCTTCTTAAAAACAAGACGGCGCGCAAGGAAAGCCGCAAGGACATGAGCGAGATGCTCGGTGCCATGAAGCGGAAAATGGAAGCCGCCGGTGTTTCGGACGCGGGTTCCTACGTATCCCGCTTCCGTACCATGGAAAAATGCCACGCGAAGCTCGAGAGCTCCTACACCGATGCTCTGGAGCTTGCCAAGGAGGCAAGCGCCCGTGCGGAGAACATCTTAACGCGCCTTGCCAACGATAAGGAGATGGTGCCCTCGGGCGACATGGGCGGACTTGCGCATGCCGGCAAGGGCTCGATCGACTATTTTGTCGTTCGCGACCGCGCGAACGAGATGAAGGAGGCTTCGGATTCCCTGTCTTCGCTTCGCCGCGAGGCGATCCGCACGAAGGACAACACGAAGCTGTCCGCAGCGGTGCAGAAGATCAAGGAGATTGCCGACGAGGCCATCGCATTTGACGTTCCGAACACCTTTACCCTCGGCTGCTACCTGACGTTCGTCGACAAGGAGATCCCGAAGACGGCAAGCGTTGCCGAGCTCAATAAGCTCACCCGCGAGAAGGCCGATGATGCATTTATCATCGAGTTCATGGAGAAGGCCCAGAAGGGCGTGCAGCAGTCCCTCGAAGAGACCGACGCCAACCGCAAGGTCGCGCTGGAGGCACTCCGGAAAGAGCTTCCGGTGTTCACCGGCGAGCCGAAGCGCGAGGACGTGACGGCGGCGGTGAAGCGCTTAAAGCCCGTTGTGGCGAAGTGCATCAACCCGCTTGAGGTTGTCAAGGACAGTATCACCCACACCTTCGGTTCCTCCATCGATTACGCTGTCGAAAAATACTACAGCGGTATCGAGAACAACCGCAAGGAAGAGCTCCGCTATGAGAAGCAGAAGCGCAAGCACGACGCGCTGACGGCAAAGGGGAAGGCGCCCGAGTGGTCGGTCATCCCGGCCGGTCTGGTTGACGTTGACAACCTGCGCTCCGACATGGAAGGAACCATCACGGAGATCATCACCCACATCGAGCAGCAGATCGAAGCGAACCGCACCACGAACGTGGAGACGCGTACGCTGGAGGTCGTCGATTTCATGAAGGATACGGAGCAGAGAGCTGCGTACCGCATCACGAAGTCGGTGGCGCGCGAGCGCGCGATCAAGCTGATGGAGAGCGTGGGTATCGATAATCCGAGAAGAAGATACAAGCAGTATCCGTTTGAATTTTCCGGCGGTATGCGCCAGCGTATCGTTATCGCGATCGCGCTGACGGCCAACCCGGATGTGCTGATCTGCGACGAGCCGACGACGGCTCTCGACGTGACGATCCAGGCGCAGATCCTTGAGCTGATCAACCGCCTTAAGGAGGAGCGTCATCTGTCCGTAATCTTCATCACGCACGATCTGGGCGTGGTGGCAAACATGGCGGACCGCATCGCGGTCATGTACGCCGGCAAGATCGTCGAGTACGGCACGGCGCGGGACATCTTCTACAGCCCGGCGCATCCGTACACGTGGGCACTTCTGTCCTCCGTTCCGGATCTGGACACGAAGGAGAAGCTGGAGTCCATCTCGGGAACGCCGCCGAATATGATCTATCCGCCGAAGGGCGACGCATTTGCCGACCGCAACAAGTATGCGCTGGAGATTGACTTCGAGGAGCAGCCTCCGATGTTCCAGATCTCGGATACGCATTTTGCGGCGACATGGCTGTTGCACCCGAACGCGCCGAAGGTAGATCCTCCGAGGATCGTTATGGAGCGAATCGCCAAGATGAAAGCAAAGAGAGGTGAAAGCAATGAGTGATGACAAGCGTGATGACGTATTGCTCAAAGTAGAAAACCTTTCGATGTTCTTCGGCAAGGGAGACATGGTCAAGAAGGCTGTGAACGATGTTTCCTTCGAGGTTCGCAAGGGCGAGGTTTTCGGTCTCGTGGGCGAGTCCGGCTGCGGCAAGACGACCACCGGACGTACCATTATCAAACTGTATGATGCGACTTCGGGCAACGTGTGGTTCGACGGAAAGCGGATCGTTGCCGGTACGAAGTCTTACTATGATGAGATCAAGGCGCAGAAGGCGCGCCGCAAGGAGCTGGTAAAGAACGGCGGAACCCAGGAGCAGATTGCTGCCTGCGACGAGAAGATCGCGCAGATGCGCGCCGAAATCCGCAAGGCGAAGTACGATCACAACCACTGTGACGACGATTACCGCAAGGACGAGAAGAAGCGTATCGAAGAAAAATACCAGGAGCTTCTGAAGGATGCTGCCCCCGAGGAGGAGGCGAAGCTTCGCAAGCAGATGCGCCGCGAGCTGCGGGTTGCCGCACACTCCAAGCTTGTGACCCAGATCCAGATGATCTATCAGGATCCCGTGGCGTCCCTCGATCCCCGTATGACGGTCCGCGAGATCATCTCCGAGGGTCTGATCATCCAGGGTATCCGCGACAAGAAATACCTGCAGGACCAGGTGTATGAGATGCTTGACACCGTAGGTCTTGTGCACGAGCACGCCGACCGTTATCCGCACGAATTCTCCGGCGGCCAGAGACAGCGTATCGGTATCGCGCGCTCCGTCGTGATGAAGCCGAAGCTGATCATCGCCGACGAGCCGATCTCCGCGCTGGACGTGTCCATCCGTGCGCAGGTTATCAACCTTTTGAATGAACTCCGCGAGACCATGGGAATGACCATTCTCTTCATCGCGCATGACCTTTCCGTGGTCAAGTATTTTTCGGACCGCATCGGCGTTATGTACTTCGGCAACCTGGTGGAGATGACAGACTCCGACGAGCTGTTCCGCCATCCGCTGCATCCGTACACCCGGTCGCTTCTCTCGGCGATCCCGCTGCCGGATCCCGACACGGAGAAAAACCGTGTCCGCATCCGCTACAACCCGCTTCTCGACCATGAGAAGACCGATGAGGAGCCGCAGCTTCGCGAGGTTTGCCCGGGCCACTTCGTACGCTGCACGGAGAAGGAGTTCTTAGCGTATCGAAAGCAGGTGTCTGAGTGAGCGAGCCTTCGGAAAATGAGCTCCGCGAGGAAGAAAGCCCGAAGCGGAAGGTGTGGAAACGGCTTGCCGTGACTACTGTCGTGATGCTTATGGTCGTTTTGGCGATGCTTCTTACAACCGGTGCCTTCGGCAGTGAATTGACGACGCAGGAGCGGGTGAAGAAATTCTCGGATGCATTTTTCACGGTCGGAGGATTGACGCTTTGCTTCGGCCTGTTGATGTGGGTCGCCGGCGAGGGAATGTTTGACATGATTTCGTACGGTATCCGAATGCTCTTCCGCGTCCGGTTTCACGAGAAGAATGAAACCTATGCGGAATATCGGGAGCGCAAGCGCGGAAAGCGCGGCGGCACATGCCTTTACGCCGTTGTTCCCGGCGCGCTTCTCACGGCCGTGGCGGTCGTTCTGGCAGTCGTGTTCGAGTACGTTTGATTTGCCGTACGGAATGATTTGCCTTAGTTGACAGGCCATAAATCCTTTGTTACAATTCTTCTTGGGGAATGGTAATGGGGGAGCAAAACAGAATACGGTTCAGTGGAAATAATACCCTCATGGATTGATCGAGAGATGATTCATGGGGGTATTTTTCAAGGCACGCGGCGGAAAATGTGTCGTTCATCAAGAAAACGTGTCGTTCATCCAAATGTGATTGCTATTTCAGAGTGAAAATGCCTATAATGTTTTAGGACTTGCATTTTTAGGATGCTGACATAGAGAATCCTGTTCGTGTTGCGGAAACAATCTGCTGGTAGACCGGAATCTAAATGTGTGATTGATGATCGCTATTAAGTTGAAAGGAGTGTTGAGTTAACACATGAAGAATAGGGGGAGAAAAACTAGATATAGGTTTTGGGTGGTATTAATTATCGTTTGCCCATGCGAGCGGATGGCAAAGCCGGTATATTCAAATATTCGATCAGTGGGACACTACCCTGAAATATGTGAATTATAGCCTGGGAATAGACTTCATTAGTGTTCTTGAAATATACGCGGAGTCAGGTTTAAATCAACCGCCAATTCCTACACCGGCACCAAGATCATAGGGGGTGGAAAATGAAACGATCATTCTTTTTGATTATTTTGTCGGCCGTTTTTGTGTTGATGCAAGCGTGCCAAAATAAACCATTCAATCCCACAGAGATGGGGAACTTATGCATATCCGGTGTAAATGTATTTTTTGAAGATGAAAACAAAAGAATCATTTCTTTGGATTTGGAAAAGGATGCGTTTAGAACCTTGAAAGAAAAGGGAAGCATTTGCGCATCAAAGGGAAGAGTTTATCTAATCAGTGAAGGAAATTTATATTCTCTGAGTGATGGAGGTCTGAATATTATTGGAACGGCACCCGACTCGGAACTGGCTAGAGTTTTTGGTGTTATAGGAGACTGGTGTTACTATGTGGAATGGGAAAAAGTGTGTCGATGGAATTATAAGACATCGGAAACGAGTATACTTTATTCTTTTGAGGATGTAATTACGTGCCCCCTTGCAGTCACATCAGAAGGTGTGTTTTGCGGAGGGAAGGAAGGAGTTTACTACATCGACTCAGCGAAAAATGATATACAGAAAGTAATAGAGGGATATGCTACGGGCGTGTTGGAAGCGGATGACACTCTTTATTTCTCTATTGCAACACCCGAAAACGATTCACTACAAAACGGGGAAGACTACACTGAAGTGTTTGGCGGTGCGAAATATTACCGATATCGTCAGGGAGAACTATCGCTTGTCGCGGTCACGGAGCACGCAGCCAGCAGTAGAACAGGATTTATGGTTAAGGAAGGCCATTTCTTTGCAATAGATGAGAATAGCGAACGAACAAAAAGCTATCTCGTGTGTATTGAAGAAAAGGGAAGCGAATTAAGAGTTGAATTATCAGAGCATGTAGATAATGAGGGCGGAATTGTTTTTGATGATAATTGGATAGTGTTTGGAAGCAAAACAGGCATGGAATTATGGAAGTATAATATTGCAGAAAAGAAACTGGAGAAGATTAAACGGTAAATGCTTGCATGACAGGGAACCGCTCATCTCCCGAGAGAAGTTTAGTAGTACATTCAGGTTATACCGGGGAAAATGAAAATATACCGGTATTCTATTGTGCCATGGTGTACCCGCAGTGAGCTTGAAATCGCTTTGTAAGGAAAAACAAAATCATTGTGTGAAAACCGCTTGATTCTCCCCCGCGGTTCCGCTATAATGAAAAAGGATTCGGGGTCCCTTGGCCCCGGTGACCGGAAAGTCATTGTAACGGAGGATGTGTCATGAAGATGCAGTCGTTAAAGCAGGTATTACAGAATAACGCATATCCCGGACGCGGGA
>CACZRV010000047.1 GCA_902783725.1 uncultured Lachnospiraceae bacterium
GTAATTCAGACAGCATATAATCCTTTCCCTTTCTCCGGGGGATTCGGAATCCGTGTCTTGTGATTATTCCTGGTCACTCCAGTTGGTATATACCTCCTGCACGTCATCGTCCTCCTCTAAAAGGTCGATGATGCGGGTGATCAGCTTGATATCGGTCTCATCCGTGAGGTCGACATAGGTCTGCGGGATCTTCGTCACTTCCGCCTCGAGCATCGGCACGCCGGCCGCCTCCAAAGCTTCGCGAACCGCCGAGAAATCATCCGGTGCGGTGATGATCTCGTAGGAATCCTCCTCGTCCGCAAAATCCTCTGCGCCCGCGTCGAGAGCGAGCATCATCAGCTCGTCGGGATCCATCTCGAAGTCTTCCTTGTCGATGATGATCTGGCCCTTCTCGTCGAACATATAGGACACGCAGCCCATGGGACCTACGCTTCCCTGACCCTTCGTGAAGGCAGCGCGCACATTTGCCGCCGTGCGGTTCTTGTTGTCCGTGAGGGCATCGACGATGATGGCCGTTCCCTTCGGGCCGTAGCCCTCGTACGAAACGAACTCGTAGTTTACTGCGTTCGCGTCGCCCGCGGCCTTCTTGATGCTGCGTTCGATGGTATCGTTGGGCATGTTGTTCGACTTCGCCTTCGCAACGATATCCTTGAGCTTCGAGTTGTTGTTGATGTCGGGGCCGCCCTCCTTGACGGCTACGGCGATCTCACGGCCGAGGCGCGTGAAGATCTTGCCCTTCGCGGCATCATTTTTCTCTTTCTTGTGCTTAATGTTGGCAAATTTGGAATGTCCTGACATAAAACTTTCTCCTGTCAATCTTTCTGTTTTTGTATATCGCAACCCTGCGCAAGCACAGGAAAATGCTCCTCTTATGCTTCGTCGCCCTCGGCGTTCTCCGCGTCGCGGCGGCGCTTTCCGCGCTTCGTCGTCACTGCGTCGAGACCCGTCGTGATCTTGCCCTTGAGCTCGTCGATGGCAGCGACGGCATCCTCATCCTCCTTAAACGCGCAAAATACGGTATCGTCGCCGGCAAGGGTTCCCACAAGGCCCGTGAGCCCGAGGGCATCCAGTGCTGCGCCCACCGCCGAAGCGAGGCCGGGGTTCGTGCGCAGGATCAAAAGATTGCGCGCCGTGTCAGCTCCGAGAACCGCCTCGTTCAAAAGTCTTGCGTATCTGCCGACCATGTTCGGGATACCCGATGCGTCAAGCACGATGTACTTCTGCTTGCCGTTCTCGCCGGTCACCTTCGTCAAATTCATCTCACGGATGTCGCGGGACACGGTGGCCTGCGTCACCTTGACTCCGCGGTCCCGAAGAAGCTGTGCCAGCTCCTCCTGGGTTTCAATGCTCTTCTGTGTAACCAATTCCAAAATCAATTTGTGTCGATTGTACTTCATCTCTGTCTTCCTTTCCGCACCCTGTGTGCTACAATTTGCTCTTGACTCGCTCCCAAAATGACACACCGCCGACGCGCAGCACCCGCGCTGCCGACGCACCCAACCGAATGGTTATTTCTTCCCCCACATTCAACTTTCCGATCTCATCCCCGTCGGCGGACACGACCGCCTCCCCGGGAATAGAACGGGATCCCTTCAAAACCCGGACCGTGATCACATCCGCATCCGATACCGCCAGCGGCCGCGCCTGCATCGTGTGCGGGCAGATCGGCGTGATCAGTAAAATCCTCGCATGCGGCTGTACGATCGGTCCCCCGGCGCTCAGGCTGTATCCCGTCGACCCGATGGGGGTCGAGACGATGACGCCGTCGCTTAAGTTGTCCGACACGATCTCGCCGTCGATCAATACCTGAAGCCGGATCAAACGGGAGAACCCGTTTCTCGAAACGACGATCTCATTTAACGCCGCGGACGTATACTCGCGGCCTCCCATCTCGAGCGTCAGCGCCGGAATGGTAAGCTCCGTATACTCGTCGCGGATGACCTGCGAGAGCGCTTCCTTCGCGCCGTGATACTCCGCCGACGTGAGGAACCCAAGCGTCCCCAGGTTGATCCCCAGAATTGCCGCCTCCGACGAAAGCATCGCCTTCGCCGCGTGCAGAAACGTGCCGTCGCCGCCCAGAACAACCACGCACTCGGTTCCCGCGGGAACCTTCTTAAGGCGTTCCTCCGCATCCTCCCCCGGAACCAGCGGCTCCGCACAGTTCACAGAGCAACCCTGCCCGCGCAGATACTTCGCAAGTTCCGAGACATACCTGCCCTCAGGATCTTTCTCCTTGTTGGCTATAATGCAAAAACGCTTCATGTACCGTCCTTTCCGCAGCCGCTGCGTCGCCCTCCGCGGACTGCTCCGCCCCGGGCTCATAGGCTGCGTACAGAAGATATTCGAGATTGCCGCTCCCGCCGCGGATCGGCGAGTACGACAGCCCCCTGACGTCAAACCCGGCCGCTCTCGCGCATGCGATCACTCGAAGAAGCATCTCCCGGTGAACCAGCTCGTCGCGAACCGCGATTCCGTGTTTGCCGATGTTCTCCCGCCCGACTTCGAACTGGGGCTTCACCAAACACCCAAGCTCCGCTCCCGGCGCAAGCAGCGCAGCCACCGCCGGCAACACCTTCGCAAGCGAGATAAACGACACATCAATTCCCGCAAAACCCGCCGCACCGCCGAGCTTTTCCTGCGTCAGCGTGCGGATGTCCGTCTTCTCGAGATTGACCACCCGCGGGTCCTTTCGAAGCGACTCCGCCAGCTGATCCGTCCCAACATCGACGGCAAAAACCTTCGCGGCCCCGCGCTGCAGCATGCAGTCCGTGAAGCCGCCGGTGGAGGCACCCACATCGATGCACACCCTGCCCTCCAGGGAGGGTCGGTACTCCGCCAGAATTTTCTCAAGCTTCCGGCCGCCGCGCCCGACAAATCGCTCCCCTTCGCCGGTGAGCGTAATCTGCGCGTCCTCCGGAATCATGGTGCCGGGCTTCGTGACCGCTGCGCCGTCCACGAGCACCTCACCCGCAAGGATGCGCGCCCGCGCCTTCTCGCGCGTCGCCGCCAGCGACCGGTTCACCATGCACACGTCCAACCGAATCTTCACAACAGCCCCCGAATCTTCGCGGTCACGGCGTCGGCCGTGAGTCCGCTGCCCGCAAGCAGCTCCTCGCGGGAGGCCTGCGCGAAAAATGCCTTCGGCGCCGCGATCACAACAACCCGGAGATTCACTCCCTGCTCGTTGCACCATGCTGCAATCGTCTCGCCGTAACCGCCGGCGGACACGCCCTCCTCAACGGTCACAAGCGTCTCGTGGGAATACACAAGTCCGCGGATCCACGCCTCATCGAAGGGTGCCGCAAATCTTGCATTTGCGACGGTAGGCGTCACGCCGTCCGCCGCAAGATTGTCCGCAACCTCGCGGACCATGCTCTCAAAGGGCCCCAAGAAGCTGATTGCAACCCGCTCGCCGCGCTGCAGCTCCAGGCACCTGCCGAGCTTTACGTCCGCTCTGCACGGAAGATCGGAATCCTTCGTGCTCTTCGGATACCGCACCGCCACGGGTCCGTCCGCAGCCACCGCAAAGGAAAGCATCTGCCGAAGCTCCGCTCCGTTTGCCGGCGCCATCACGGTCATCCCCGGCATCTGCGATAAAAACGCGATGTCGAACAATCCCTGATGCGTCTCGCCGTCGTCTGCGACAAAACCGGCGCGGTCGACGGCAAATACCACATGCTTGCGGTTTAAGCACACGTCATGCAGTATCTGGTCGTAGGCGCGCTGCAAAAATGTCGAATACACGCACACGATGGGAATGAGTCCGCTGGCCGCCATTCCCGCGGAGAATGTCACCGCGTGCTCCTCCGCGATTCCCACGTCGAAGAAGCGCCTCGGGAAGCGTCTTGCCATCTCCGTAAGGCCGGTGCCTCCGGTCATGGCCGCCGTCACACACACCACATCCGGATACTCCGCCGCAATGTCCGTGCAGGTCTCTCCGAACACCTCCGTGTACGACCGCTCCGAGGAAGGATACCGAAGCTGCCCCGTCGTCAGACGGAACGGTCCGATGCCGTGGAACCGGCTCGGCGATTCCTCCGCCCGGGAGTAGCCCTTGCCCTTCTTGGTGATTACGTGGATCAAAACGCCGCCGCGGATCTTCGCCGCAGCCTGCAGCGCCATGTTGATGTCCGAAACGGAATGCCCGTCCACCGGACCGAAATAGGTGAGCCCCAGCTCCTCGAAAAAGTCGCCGGGAATCATGATCTGACGGATGGAATCCTTCGTCTTGCGGATACCCTTGGCGAGTACCTCACCGATATGGTTTTTGCTGAGCTTCCGCTCCACATTGTCTTTTAAACTCAGGTATCCCTGCGACATGCGGAGATGCCCTAAGTAGTTGGCAACGCCGCCCACATTTTTCGAGATGGACATCTCGTTGTCGTTTAAGACCACGATCACGTTCGTGCGGAACCGCCCGATGTTGTTGAGAGCCTCATAGGCCATGCCTCCCGAGAGGGAACCGTCCCCGATCACGGCGACGATGCGGTTGCTTCCGCCCCGCAGATCACGGGCCTTCGCCATGCCCGCCGCAACGGACAGTGAGGTCGAGCTGTGCCCCGTGTCGAAGGCGTCGCAGTCGCTCTCCTCGGTCTTCGGGAAGCCGCTTAAGCCGCCCATTTTCCGAAGGGTCGGAAAATCCTCCCTCCGGCCGGTCAGAAGCTTGTGCGCGTAGCACTGGTGCCCCACATCCCAGATCAGCTTGTCCTCGGGAAATGTGAGAAACCGGTGCAGAGCGATCGTGAGTTCCACCGCTCCGAGGTTTGAGGCCAGATGCCCGCCGTTTTTGCTGACGGTCCGCAGGATCTCCCTGCGGATGTCCGCTGCCAGACGCGGCAGGCGGTCCTCCGGGATCTTCTGGACATCGTTCGGAGCCTTGATTGTAGACAAAACATCTGTCATATCGCTAACGTCCTCTTTCGTCACACGGTTCTTCCCACAAGCGAAGCGATGAGCTCCGCCAGCGGTTCCTTCGCATCGCCGCCCGGAAGTCCGGCAAGGATGGCCAGTGCCTCCTCGGAGAGGGCTTCCTCCGTCTCGCGGGATTCGCGCATACCGTGCAAGGTTACATATGTCGTCTTATGATTCTTCTCGTCGCTGCCGATGGCTTTGCCGAGCTCCTTCATGGTGCCCGCAACATCGAGAATGTCGTCCTGAATCTGGAACGCGAGGCCGACCCGCGCTGCGATCTCGCCGCAGGCGTCCACAACCTCCTTCGAAGCTCCCGCCAAAACCGCTCCGATCTGCATCGCGGCCATCAGCAGTGCACCGGTCTTGAGGCGGTACACAAACGTGAGCTCCTCCTCCGACATCGACTGGCCGGTCTTCTCCACATCGACGGTCTGACCGCCCACCATACCGAAGGCTCCGGCCTTCTCCGCGAGGATGCGCATCGCCGCGAGGATGCGGCGTCCGCTGCCGTCCTTCTCCTCCGCCGCAAGCGCTGCCTCAAAGGCGGCATTCAACAGTCCGTCACCGGCGAGAATGCCCAGGGCGTGGCCGTATTTGGCGTGGGTCGTGAGGTTTCCGCGGCGGTACCGGTCGTTGTCCATCGCCGGCAAATCGTCGTGCACCAGCGAGTAACAGTGAACCATCTCGATCGCCGCCATGAACGGATCCACAAGGGCCGTCTCCTCGTCCGCTTCGCCGCCGAGGGCGCGGTACGTAAGGAGCAAAAGCATCGGACGAAGGCGCTTGCCGCCGTTAAAGACGCTGTACGCCATCGCCTCAGTCAATATCTTTTGATAACCGTCCGTGGACGGTACAAAGGGGCGGATCCGCGCGGTGATCTCCGCCGCAAGCTCCGCTCTCTTTTTGTCTTTCTCAGGTATCATCGCCGCTGCCGCCTTCCTCCAGAATCTCAAGTTCCTTCTCCACCCGGTCGATCTGCGCATTGCATCTCGTCAAATGCGTCAGGCCTTCCTTGTAGAGTTCGAATGTCTCCTCCAGCGGACGACCGCCCTCCTCCATTTTCCGAATGATCTCGGAGAGCTGTTCCATCCCCTCGGCAAGCGTCAGTTCCGGCTCCGCCGTCTTCGCCTTTTTCGCCGGTTTCTTTGTATCACTCATGCTTCGTATCCTCATTTCTCCACACATCGACGACGCGGGCGTCAAATCCTCCGTCCGCCACGTATCCGCGGATCCGGCTTCCCGCCTGCAGGGTTTTGGACGAAACCACCGGTCCGTCCTCCGTCGTCACATACACATATCCCTTGCTCAGGGTCTTCGCCGGGCTCAGGCCCTCAAGCCTTGCCGCCAGCACGCCCAGGTCCGCGCGGGCCTGCCGCAACCGCTGCGGCATGCATTTCCTGAGCTGCTCCTCGCGGTGCACAAGCGCTGTCCGCTCGTCCGTAAGTGCTCTTCGCATCAGCCACCGAAGCCTTCCGGCCGCCTCCGAGACCGTCTCGCGGTCTCTTGTCAGGCGATTCGCAGGGCTTGTGTAGCGAAGCCTTGCCGCCAGCGTCTCCGCTTTCGTGCGCTCCGCCTCGATCCGCGCTGCCATCGCGCGGTACAATGCCGCGTGAAGGTCCACCAGCCGTCCGTCCAGGTCCTCGCTTTTGTACGAGACCAGTTCGGCCGCCGCGGAAGGTGTCGGAGCCACGAGATCCGCCACATAATCGATCAGCGTCGTGTTGATCTCATGCCCCACCGCGGACACCACGGGAATCCCGCAGTCGTACACGGTCCGGGCAACGATCTCCTCGTTAAATGCCCACAGATCCTCGATGGAACCGCCGCCCCGTCCGACGATGATCACATCGACACCGGCCTTCTCGATCCGCCGGATGGCCCGGCAAATGGAGGCCGTAGCACCGTCGCCCTGCACCAGACAGGGGGACAGCACCGGCTGCAGGTAGGGATTGCGCCTTCTGAGGATCTGCAGGATGTCCTGCAGCGCAGCGCCCTTTTCCGCCGTCACAATGCCGATCCGCCTGGGGAACTGCGGCAATGGCTTCTTGTGCGCCTCGTCGAAAAGGCCCTCTTCGTACAGGGCACGCTTTCTTTTTTCCAGCTCTTCATACAAAAGCCCGAGCCCGGCCGGCCGCACCGCTGTCGCGTACAATTGGCACCGCCCGTCCCGGTCATACAAAGAGATTCGTCCCGTGACCTGCACTTGCATTCCGTCGCGCATCGCGAACGTGAGCCCTCTCGCTCTCGCGGAGGCAAACATCACGCACGCCAGCTGCGCGTCCTGTTCCTTCAGGGAAAAATACACATGCCCCGACGGGTGGTATTTGCAGTTGGAGACCTCGCCCTCCACCGTCAGCCGGGAGAGCATCCGGTCTCCCTCCAGGAGGTTGCGCACATACGCATTCACCTGGGAAACCCGATACGTCCGTTCCATTGCATGTTCCTCGTCTTTTTGCTGCCCTGTCTTACTTCGCCTCGTCCGCCACCGACTCGGGCGGATAATTGCGGATCACCTCGGAGAGAATTCCGTTGATGAACGCGGGCGAATTCTCGACGCCGTAGCGCTTTCCGAGCTCCACCGCCTCGTTGATCGCCACCTCGCGGGGAATCTCCTCGTCGTAGTAGATCTCGTACACCGCGATGCGCATCAGGTTGAGCTCCACCTTGCCGATGCGGCGAAGATTCCATCCGTGGGAGGATTTGCCGATCATCGGATCGATGCGGCCGATCTTCTCCGCCACCTGACGGTATCTTGCATAAATGCGGTCCTGTACCTCGGGCACGTACGGAAGGTCGGCGAGATAGCGTCTCGCCATCTCCTCACGCTCCGAATTCTCGTGAAATCCCGTCAGGAACAGGGTCACAAACGTGTGCCTGCGAAGCTCGTGCGCCGTGATCCTCGTGCGCAGTTCCTCCTGCTCGGGCACAACCGAAACATTGTTGTTATCCATCGTCTGTCTGCCTCCGGAATTATCTGCGGTCCAGATCGACGCCCACCACGTGCAGCGTCACCTTGTCGGACTCAAATCCGAGCATGCTCTCGATCGCCTGGCGAACCTTCTCCTGCACGTTCTTCGCAACCTTCGGAACGCTGTAGCCGTACTGTACGCATACCGAAAGCTCGGTAGCTACGCGGCCGTCGTTCAAGCTGATGCGAACGCCCTTGGAATTGTTCTTGATGCCGTTGCGGCCGATGACTTCCTTCGTCATATTGCCGGGCAGATGGGCAACGCCCTCGACCTCGGCTGCGGCAAGACCGACCACCGTCGCGATGACGTCATCCGACACGACAGCCTGCCCTTCCGTTCCTTCTATCTCGATCTCAGCCTCGTATACAGGCTCCTTCGAATCCTTGTTGCTCATAGTAAAACCTCCGCTTCTGTCAGGTGCTCTTGGGACGCTTCAGGATACACGTCCGCAATCATAATGAGTATACCAAAAAGTGTGCAAAAAGAAAAGCACTATTTGGCCGGATGCATATAAATATTGCATAATTCACAAATAATGCACGAATACCGCCGTTCGGTCGCAAAGACCCGGACGGCGGTACTTAAAACAATAAAAACCGCTCTTGTTTACAGGCAGAGTGCCGAGAAGATCTGGAAGCCGATAAATGCAGCGTACGCGGCAAGAAGCGCCACGCCCTGCGCGCGCACCAATTTTCCGCGGCGAAGCGTCGGAACCGCGAGGATGATCATCACTAAAAGCACCACGGGGATGTCCACCAGCAGGGACGAATTGATGCCGAACAACGACTTCTCGCACGGCAGGCCGAAGGGACGTATCGTGATCGCCGCACCGCTCACCAGCACGAGATTAAAGAGGTTCGCACCGATGATATTGCCGAGCGACAACGAGCTGTGCCCCTTGATAAGCGACGTGACCGCCGTCACCAGCTCCGGCAGCGACGTTCCGAGGGCTACCACCGTCAGAGCGATCACACTGTCCGGCACGCCGAAGCGGGATGCGATGATCTCCGCATTGTCCACCAGAAGGTCAGCGCCCACGGCGATCAGGGCTGCACCGAGTACAAGAAGGAACAGAAGAAGCCACAACGCACGGCTGCTCTCACCCTTTGCGGACTCTGCAGATTCCGTGGGTTCCGCGGACTCCGCAGTCTGCTCTTCCGCAGCCTTTTCCGCGGTCTCTGCGGACACCTTCGAAGGCTCCCCGTCCGGTCCCGCAGCTTCCTTCGCCGAAGCAGCGGTTGCGCGGTTGCCCCGGATCGCCTGGCGAACCGTCAGAACCATGTAGACCACGAACATCGCGAGAAGCAGAATTCCCACGCCGCGGTTGAAATCCTTCGTCACATAGGCAACTCCCACGTACACGGCAGCTGCAAGGAAGAAAAAAGTCACCGGCAGAACGAGCGGCTTGCGATCCGCCTTCGAGGGCCGGATGGCAATGGTGAGCGCCGCGATCAGCGCCGTGTTGCACACGATGGAGCCGAGGGCGTTACCGTAGGCGATACCGCTGTTTCCGCGAAACGCCGCGCCCGCCGAAACCATGACCTCCGGCAGCGTCGTTCCGATGGAAACCACGGTCGCTCCGATGAGGATCTCGGGCACATGAAACTTCTGTGCGATCCCCGAAGCGCCGTCCACGAACCAGTCGCCGCCCTTGATCAAAAGGATCAATCCGATCACAAAAAGAAGGTACGGATTGGACACGATCTTCAGTAATGTCGGGTTGGAAATCCAGTCCCAACTGATTTTCAAAAATGTCAGCATTGTACACCTCCGTGAACAATTCACAATCGCGGTCATTGTATCACAACCACCCGGAAAAATCAACGAGAAAAAGGCGGGAGCATCGTCCCGCCTTTCGTGTTTTTCCTGAAATTTATGTCGCTTAGAACCAGCGTCCGAAGAATCCGGTGCTCTCCTTCGGCTTCTCCTCCGTTACGGTCTCGGCAACGGTATCGGCAGCCTCCGCAACATCCTCTGCAACATCCGCAACCGCCTCCGCAGCATCCTCTGCCGCGTCTACCGGAATACTCCAGCTGTCCTCGGGCTCCGCCTCATCCGCCGGTGCCGGCGCCGCATCCGAAGCGTCATCCGAACGGAACAGGAAGGATACCTCGGGTTCCCACTTCTGCTCCTCCGCAGGTGCCTCGATCTCCGGCTCCACCTCCGAATCCACGGGGATGGAAATCTCCGGCTCGTCCTCATCGGAATCTACGGGAATCGCAATGTCGGGCTCATCGGCATCGATGTCCAGGACCGGCGCCTCAATCTCGGGCTCTGCGATCTCAGGCTCGTCTGCTTCGGCATCTGCTGCCGGTGCCTCAATCTCAGGCTCCGTAACCTCCGGCTCATCCGCGTCATCGTCCAAAACAGGCGCTTCGATCTCGGGCTCCGCAATCTCCGGCTCGTCTGCTTCGGCATCTGCTGCAGGTGCCTCGATCTCAGTCTCCGCGATCTCCGGCTCGGCAATCTCAGGCTCGTCTGCCGGGGCAGGTGCATTTTCCGAAATCTGCTTGTCGAGGAGGGCCGCTACCAGCTCGTCGTGGAAGCGCTCGCGCAGCTCTGCGATGTAGTCGAGAACCGAAACCATGCGCTTCTCGTCAAATGCCTTCAGATAGCGGGCGTACGGGCGCAGTCCGGCAAGGCGCTCCAGATCCCGCGCCACCGTGAAGGAGTCCTCATCGCCGAGAATTCCAGCGAGCTTCTCCTGCTCCTCGATAAGGTACGGGCGGGCAATCTCGTCCGCGCAGGACAGCCCTAAGAAGCGCTTGGCAGCCTCGACCTCCTCCTGGTTGTTTAAGAGAATGTCGATCTCGCGAAGGCTCTTCTCCAGACTCTCGATCTCCTCGAAACTGAACTCCTCACCGCTTAAGGACTCGTAGTTGTCCTTGCAGAACGCACTGGCCTGCTCTATTTTGTCAAGATTCTTCATCACCGTCTCCGCAGCCTCCGGGGCAAAAAATTTCTTCGCATCAATGCAGTCGGAGATCGTGTAGATGTTCTCCTCGATCTCGCTCATGCCGTCCCGGATGTCCGCGACCTTGTCCCACATACTCTCCAGCAATTCCCTCTTGTTTACCATACCGTCCTCCTCGACCGTTTATTTGCATCGCCTACGCGAACCTGCACAAATTCACATCTCTCCGCCTATGTACCGTGCGGAAGTCATCATTGCAGCCAGAACCCCGGGGTAGGCAACCTCGCGTTCCGCCCGCTTCAAAAGGCAGTAGTCCTTGCCGTTGTCCCAGTACAAGCACGGCATCCCGCGCTTCCCGGCAAGAGCCACCAGCGTGCCGGCATACCGGGCGCGCTCCGGAGCATTTGCGCGGTCCATCGCGCCGAACTCCGTGATCACAACCGGAATTCCCAGCTCCTCCGTCCCCGAATCGATGTCGACAAATGCTCTCTCCATCTCCTCCTCGCAGAGGCAGTCAAACTCATCCGTCTGCCGCGTCCACGTCGCCGTCCGCATCGTAAACCCGAGGGGCACATAGAGGTGAACCCCCAACAGCAGGCGGTCCTTCGCGGTATCCTCCGGCAGCCGGAAGCCGCTCAGAAGATACGGGGTCGCCCCGGACGCGTACGGCGTCACGATCAGGCACCGCTCCGCGTTATTCCCGCCGGTGGCGCGCACCGCCGCAATGAAGAGATCATTCCAGTCGTTTACGACCTCCATCTCCTCCGCCGACGGCATGAACCACTCGCACTCTGCGTTCATGCACTCGCTGAAGCCCTCAAAAAGCAGCTCCTGCGGCTCGTCCTTAAAGTACTCCGCAATCTGCGTCCACATCGACCTCACGCGGGACTCATTTTTCGAAAAATTCTCCCTCGTGGCGTTGACCCATCCTCCGCCGTAGGAGATCATGTGTCCGCAGTCATGCTTGCAGTCGAGAATGCAGTACATCCCCTCCGTTAACACCATTCGGACCGCCCGGCGCACGCGCCGGAGCCAATCCTCCGCGATCGTGCCGCTTTCGTCCATATGCATGTACCAGGTCACGGGAATCCGTACCGTGCGGAAGCCCGATTGCGCCACAAAGCGGACAAAATCCCGCGTGACGATCGGATTTTCCCACGCCGTCTCCATACGGACGTTGTCAAACCACGTCCCGTGGCAATCGTAACTGTTACCCAGATTCCAACCGATTCCCAGTTGCGCGGCAATCTCCTTTGCCGTCTTCGTATCCATTATTTCCTCCGAAAACTTACGCACCTTTCGCTGCGATGTCCGGTATCTCCGCAAGGGAGTCCGCACAGGCATACAGCAAACTCCGAAGTTCCTCGTCAGGCTCCGTCTGGTCGGGGATCATCACGACCCGACAGCCTGCTTCATACGCGCTTTTCACGCCGTTGGGCGCATCCTCCACGGCGATGCACGCCTCGGGCGGAAACCCGAGCTCGCGGCATGCATAGAGGTAAATGTCCGGCGCCGGCTTTCCCTGCGAAACCATCGTCGCACTGATGATGGTGGGGATCATACCTTCAAGTCCCGCCAGCTTTAAATACCGGTTCGTCCGCTCCGGGTCGGTTGCCGTGGCAATGGCCACCGTGATTCCTCTTCTGTGAAGCTCCGCCAGAGCCTCCCTCGCAAATGGCTTTGCCGAAACGCCCTCTTTTGCAATATGCTCCTCGATGAGCTTTCCGCGGTACGCGCGAACCTCCGGATAGTCAAAATCCTCGCCGAACCACGCCTTAAACTGCGCCGGCGCGAAGGGCCTTCCCAGGGAGCGAAGCTGTAAAGCCCGCTCGTCCGGGAGCTCATAGCCGAAATGCCGCAAAGCCTCCGGCCAGTATTTCCGGTACAGCTTCTCGGTATCGATCAGCGTACCGTCCAGATCAAATATCACTGCTTTACAACGCAACGAAAAATCCTCATTTCCTAAGCATTTGCGCATGCCTCATCGAGCTCCTTCTGGAGCGCGGCGAGGTTCTCGCGAATGGAAAGATGCTGCGGGCAGGCCGCCTCGCAGGCGCCGCATTCCACGCAGTTCTTCGCCTTCGCGCTGTCGTCCATGCGGTCCCAGTTCCACTTCATGCTGCCCGCATTGCCGTACATACCGAACTGGTTCCAGATGGAGAAGTTGCGTGGGATATCCACGCCGTTCGGGCAGGGCATGCAGTAGCGGCATCCCGTGCAGCCGTTGTGAACCCGCGCCTTTATGAGCGCCGTCACCTCGTCAACCGCCTTCGCCTCCTCTTCCGTCAGAGGCTCATAGTTGGTAAATGTATTCAGGTTGTCCTGTACTTGATCCTCGGAGGACATGCCGCTTAAAATGACCTTGATGATCGGCTTGCTCGCCACGAACCGAAGCGCCCAGGACGCTGCGGAAGCATCGGGGCGAATGGCACGGAACGGTGCCATGACCTCCTCGGGAAGCGTCGCCAGCGTACCGCCTTTGACGGGCTCCATGATCACGAGCGGAATGCCCTTCTCGGTGGCCAGCGCAACGCCTTTGTCTCCGGCCTGCTCCCAGCGATCCATGTAATTGTACTGGATCTGGCAGAAATCCCAGTCGCGGTAGTTGATAATCTCCACGAAGGACTCGTATTTGTCGTGGAAGGAAAATCCCAGATTGCGGATCTTGCCCTGCGCTTTCATCTCGGCCAGATACTCCGGCACGCCGTAGGACACCATCTCGCGGAAGCGGTTGATGTCAAGGGCATGCAAAAGGTAGTAATCCACGTAGTCGACCTGCAGGCGCTCCAGCTGATACGCGAACAGACGCTTCGCATCATCGAGGCTGTGAACCTCCCAGCAGGGAAGCTTCGTCGCCAGATGGAACGTGCTCCGATCGTATTTTTTCAAGATCTCGCCCAGCACCGGCTCCGCCTCGCCGCCATGGTAAGGGTACGCCACATCATAGTACGTGACGCCCGCCTTGTAAGCCATGTCGATCATCTTCGCCGAGCGTTCCTTGTCGATCTTACCGTCCTTTGTGGGAAACCGCATGCATCCGAACCCCAGAAGGGAGTTCTCGGTTCCCGTCGTCTCCATGACTCGTTTTTCCATCATACATTTCACCTCGCGCCGGTACTGTTCGCATCAGGAAATCGGCTCAAAATCCGCTGCCCCGTGCTTGCACAGAGGACATACAAAATCATCCGGCAGCTCATCGCCTTCGTAGACGTAGCCGCACACCTTGCACACATAGCCCTTCTTCCCCTCGGTCTGCGGTTTCGGCTTCACGTTGTTCTGGTAGTACGTGTAAGTCATGGTCTCGCGGTCCGAAAGAACGCGGCACTCCGTGACGGAGCAGACGAACATTCCGTGGGTATCCAGGTCCAGATACTGCTCCACCTTCAGGGACAGAAAAGCGTTCACATAGCGCGGAAGAACAACGAGCCTGTTCTCCGACTTCATGGTCTCCACGCCCTCGAATTTGTCGATGTTGCGGCCGCTGCGGAATCCGTAGTTCTCGAACACCGAGAACGGCGCGTCCACCGAGAGGCAGTTGACGTTCATCACGCCCGTCTGCTGCACCACATGGTGCGAATAATTCTGCTTGTTGATGCACACCGCAACCCGGTTCGGCGAGCTCGTCACCTGCGTCACCGTGTTGATGATCATGCCGTTGTCGCGCTTACCGTCGTTGGTCGTAAGAACATACAGACCGTAGCCGATGCGGAACAACGCGGTGAGATCATTTTTCTTCTCCTCGCCCTCCGTGCGCATCGCAAGATACTCCTGGCACATCTCCCTCGCCAGATCGTCCACCTGCTTTTTCGACTCGTCGTTCAACGCCGAAATGATCTTCACGGTAGTGTCGGCGAAGACGAGATTTTTGCTGTTCTCAAACATCGAGCGGATGGTCTTGGCAGCCTGCGGCGCCCAGGAACCGTTCTCAATGATACCGATCTTGCGGTTGCGGAATCCCCTCTCCGTCAGGTGCTCGATAAACTCGCGCATGAAGGGGAAAATGTCCGCATTGTACGTCGTCGTGGCCAGCACCAGCTTGCTGTAGCGGAACGCATCCTCCACCGCCTCCGCCATGTCGCAGCGGGCCAGATCGTTGACCGCCACCTTCGGCGCACCGTACTCGCGGAGCTTGTCCGCCAGAAGGAGTGCCGCCTGCTTCGTGTTGCCGTACACGGACGTGTAGCAAACCACGATGCCGTCGGTCTCCGGCGTGTACGAGGACCAGGTGTCATACAGTCCGATGTAGTAGCCGAGATTCTCCTTAAGCACCGGTCCGTGGAGCGGGCAGATCGTCTGAATGTCAAGCGTCGCCGCCTTCTTTAAGACGTTCTGCACCTGCACGCCGTATTTGCCGACGATGCCGAAGTAATAGCGGCGCGCCTCGCACGCCCAGTCCTCCTCGACGTCGAGGGCACCGAATTTGCCGAAGCCGTCCGCGGAAAATAACACCTTGTCGCAGGCGTCATAGGTCATCACAACCTCCGGCCAGTGCACCATCGGAGCCGCCACAAACGTGAGGGTGTGGCGCCCCAGAGCGAGGGTGTCGCCGTCGCCGATCACGATCCGGCGCTCCTCAAACTCCCTGCCGAAGAAATTCTTCATCATCGTAAACGCCTTCGCGGAGGAAACCACCGTGGCCTCCGGGTAGGTGTTCAAAAAATTCACGATATTTGCCGAATGGTCCGGCTCCATGTGCTGAACCACAAGGTAGTCCGGCTTTCTGCCTGCAAGGGCGCCGGCCACGTTGTCGAGCCACTCGTGCGTAAAATTCCGGTCGACCGTGTCCATGACCGCGATCTTCTCGTCCAGGATGACATAGGAGTTGTACGCCATGCCGTTCGGCACATCGTACTGCCCTTCGAAGAGATCCACCTTGTGGTCATTCACGCCGACGTAAAGAATGTCCTTAGTAACCATGTAATCCTCCAATACCTCTCGGTAACGTGTTGCGTCACAGCTCCGGCCGCAGATGCGACCGCCGCTTGGGTTACAGATCCGCGAGAATATCCTCGAGCTTGCCCTTGCTCACCGCGCCGATCTGCCGCTTGATGATATCTCCGCCGCGGAACAACAGAAGCGTGGGAATGTTCATCACCTTGTACTTCTGTGCCAGATCGGGCTCATCGTCCACATTCACCTTCACGACACGGATCTCCGCATGCTCCTTCGCGATCTCCTCCACGATGGGACCCATCATGCGGCAGGGACCGCACCACGAAGCCCAGAAATCCGCCAAAACGGGCACCTCGCCCGCGATCAACCGTTCAAATTCCGACTTTCCGACATTCAAATTCTCCATTTCTCTCCTTTCCGCCCCGCACCTTTTTGCGGGCCCCGTCAATACCGTCGCACAAGCGCCGAAAACTGCCATGGCGCAGTACTCCGACACTACTATTGATGATACCATAACGGCAGGGGAAAGGCAACGGGATTTTTCGATGCAAAGCAGCGCGTCAAATGCTGACAAATCCCATTCTTTTTCACGATAAAACATGCTACAATGAACGGAACAAAGCGGTCCGGCGACAGCGGTCCCGGTCCCCTGAAGCGAGGAGGAAACAGCCATGATTTACTACGTCGATGCGGCGGCCGGCAGAGAAGGCAACGGCAGCCGTCAGATGCCTTTTAAGAAGATCAACGACGCTGCCGCGGTGGCGCGTCCCGGAGACGAGGTCATCGTCGCGCCGGGCATTTACCGCGAATATGTAAACCCGCGCTTTGCGGGCACGGAGGAGGCGCGCATCACCTACCGCTCCGAGAAGCCGCTGGCGGCGCACATCACCGGCGCCGAGGTGCTGACCGGATGGAAGCCCTACGAGGGCACGGTGTGGGTTGCCCGCGTAAGCAACGGCGTCTTCGGAAGCTACAACCCCTACACCACCCGGGTCTACGGCGACTGGTACTTCGGTTCCGCGATCCGCCACACCGGCTGTGTGTACTTAAATGACCGTGCGCTCTACGAGGCCGAGTCCCTCGCGGACTGCATCAAGGCCGAGATTTACAAGCCCTCCTGGAGGCCGGAGGAGTCCGTGTACCAGTGGTATGCGGAGATTGAGGGCGACGAGACCGTGATCTACGCGAATTTCCGGGGTCTTGACCCGAACAAGGAGACCGTGGAGATCAACGTGCGCCGCAACTGCTTCTTCCCTTCGGAGACCGGCATCGGCTATATCACATTTTCCGGTTTCACCGTTTCGAAGGCCGCAACGACCTGGGCTCCGCCCGCGGCGTTCCAGGACGGCATGATCGGACCGCACTGGTCGAAGGGCTGGATCATCGAGGACTGCGAGGTGTACAACAGCAAGTGCTGCGGCATCTCCCTCGGCAAGTACTACGATGCGGAAAATGATCACTACTTCACCTACAAGCGCGTCAAGAGCCCCACGCAGATGGAGCGCGACGCCGTGTGCCGCGGCCAGTACCACGGCTGGCTCAAGGAAAAGGTCGGCAGCCACATCGTGCGCCGCTGCCACATCCACCACTGCGAGCAGGCCGGCATCGTCGGCCGCATGGGCTGCGTCTTCAGCCTGATCGAGGACAACCACATCCATCACATCAACAACATGCAGGAGTTGGGCGGCGCTGAGATCTCCGGCATCAAATTCCACGCGGCCATCGACGTTGTCTTCCGCCGCAACCACATCCACCACTCCACCATGGGAATCTGGTGCGACTGGCAGGCGCAGGGCACGCGCATCACGCAGAATTTCCTGCATGACAACCACGCGCCCGAGGGCACGCCGCGGGCGGCAGGCTCCATGATGGCGCAGGATATCTTCGTCGAGGTCGGCCACGGCCCGACGCTCATCGACAACAACATCCTGCTCTCCCGTGCGGGCATCCGCATCGCCACCGAGGGTATCGCCTGCGTGCATAACCTGATTGCCGGCTCCTTCACATCCGTCGGCGGCGGCACGGACAATATCGTAAACGGCAAGAACCAGCCGCGCTACACGCCATACCACATCCGCCACCGCACCGAGGTCGCGGGCTTCATGAGCATCCTGCACGGCGACAACCGCTTCTACAACAACATTTTCCTGCAGATGTACCGTGCGGACGACGATGACGAGAAAGTCCGCCTCGGCTACGAGCGCGGCGACAACACCACGGTTGGAACCGCCATCTTCAACGGCTATCCGACCTATGAGGAGTGGATCAACTGGTTCGAGCTCGATCAGCCCGCAAACATGGGAAAAATGGCGCAGTATCATTTTGCGCATCTGCCCGTCTGGAGCCGCGGAAACGCCTACCTCGGCGGCGCGAAGGCCTGGGAGCATGAGACCTCTTACTTCACGGACGAAGCCGCAGGCAAGGCACCGTATGTCCGCCTGACCGAGAAGGACGGCGAATACACCCTCGAGACGAACGTCTACGACATTATCGGTGAGTTCCGCGATGCCATCGTGGACAGCGACACCCTGGGCTGCGCCTTTGAGCCCGAACAACGCTTCGAAGATCCCGACGGAACCGCCATCGTCTTCGACACCGACATCCTCGGCAATCACCGCGGAGTCTCCGCTCTGCCCGGCCCGTTTGCGGAGGGCAAGGCGACCGTGACGATGTCGAAGGACATCGATCTGCTCTGATCGGTCGATGTTGATCGACTGCCCGGATCGTCCGTGCAAAAAGCAGCCGAACCGGTTTCTCTTCGAAACAAAACCGACATAACAAAACAACCGCCTCCGCTGCCACACCGGCAACAGAGGCGGTTTACTTTCTTACATTTCATTTTCCGCTACGGGGTAAAATACAGCGGGCAAAAGTACGCTTCGCCCTCCTTCGCCTTCTCCGCATCCAGGACAAACGGGGAATTGATATATTCTTCCGTCTGCGTCCCCCATTCTTCGGAGGTTCCGGTCTGCTTGACCAGATTTCCGTACTCATCGTACTCGAATTTCCAGACTTCCTTGTATGCCGGCCGTTCGCGCTTTACAAGCCGTCCCTGATCATCATAGGTATTTATCACGTCGACCGTCTCGCCGACCTCCGACGACCAGTAGGTCTTCTTCACAAGGTCTCCGTTGGCATTGTACTCCCACTCACCGCGGTAGGATCCGGAGCCGAAATTGTTGACATCGATGATCTCCCGACGTCCGCCCGACGGCAGGTCTTCATAGGTATACTCCGATGTGCGGACAACATTCCCGTCGGCATCGGTCATTTTCGTCTTGAGCGGCCGGCCCTCGGCATCCATCTCCCTTTCAGCGTTAAGTCCGTTCTCAGCATAAGACATCCACGTGCCGGTCCCGTCCTCACGGTATTTCACCTCAAGGGTCAGGAAATACGTGCCGTCATCCTTGACTTCGTACTCACGGCAGACTCTTCCCTTCTCGTCGTATTCCGTCACCCGAACCACTTCGAAATCCCCGTCTTCCGCCGCCTCTGCGAGAGTTTTCCAGTTCCCGTCGCTTTCTCTGAGTTTGTTATAATTGAGATACCTCCGCCAGCTCGCCTTCCGGGTCTTCTCATCATACACGCGCCACTCAAGACTAGTGATACTTCCGTCGTAAGCATAGCCGATATCCGCCACGAAGACGCTATCTCCCCATGCGTCCGGTTCAGACACCGTCTCACTGTCCTTAAGAAGCTGCTCTCCGTTATACCTCCAGAAAACAAATCCGACCTGGTCACCCTTCGCATTGTATATGTGGGTACGCTTCTCGGTAGTAGTCTTATCTTCCCGCTTTACCGTGCTCGCCATGGTACGGTGAAGTGCCTCATCATACTCGTAAAGAGTCGTGGTCGTGCCGTCGTCGGGAACATAATGGACATTCTGAACGCAGCGTCCGTACTCGTCGTACTGGTATTTTTCCAGATAATACTCCGCTGACCCGTTTTTCGAGAAAATGGTGGCCGTCCGCCGCCAGACAACGACGCTGCCCTGCGGAATCTGCGCCGGAATCGTCGGCGTCGGCTCGCGCTTCACGCGCTTCGAAGCCGGGATGGCAACCTTAACCACCAGCAGTACAATTGCGGCAACAATGCAGATGCCGCCGATCAACCAAAAAACTTTCTTCCGATTCATACTGTTCCCCCCCCTACAAAATCTTCTCCTCCGTAACCCCGCTCACTCCGCCTTCTTTAACAGCACATGCGAGAACTTGTACTGCGCGCCCTCGCTGGCGGAATTGCTGTTGATGTGCGGACCGCTCGGACCCGCCAGACCGTGGCACACCGTCTTCGTGTATTTCGTCTCCGTGTGCCGCATTACATAGCCCGCAAGCTCCTTGCAGCCGTACTCGGAAAATGCCGCATGGTTGTAGCCGTCGACATCGAAAGTGTAGCTTCTGCGCCCTTCGAGACGATCCCGGAAAATGAGGATCTCCTTCGCTCCGGCTTCGGCGTCCTTCACGAGGTACTGCACCACCTCATCCGCATCGAACTTCTTGTCGACTTCCCTGCGCTGTCCCAAAGACGCCAGATATCCGCCGAGCTTTGCGGCGTACAGGAATGCAAATACAACCACTACGCCGTACGCCAGGGAACCCGCAATCGCGTCGCCCGTGAGCTTCAGAAAATTCGAGAAGAAACCGACAAACGCGCTCAGATTCAGAAACAGCAAAACCAGCGCAGCTGCGAGTCCGCCGAACTGAATGATCCGATACCACCACGGGCTCACGGATTTGCCGTCGCGCTCGATCCGGCACTGCCGGAACTGAAACGTGAACGCCAGAATGACCGCTGCCGCGAACAGCATCACCATTTCCGCCGAATTGGCTTTGAGATACTCCATAAAAACTACATACCTCCTGACACTCTCCTGATAGTCACATACGAAAGAACGGGACAGGATGAGCTCCTGTCCCGTATCTCACCGTATCATGCGAATTTTACCACAAACCAACTGCGGGTGCAAGGTTATTTTGCCGCCGAAAGCTCGGCATCAGGGAATAAACTGGACTCTCGTTCCGGGCTCGCCCTCGGGCGTTATAACCGTGTAATCATAGAACTGTGCACCCTGTGCCTGCGAGAACTCGGTCACGGTTCCCTGGGTCACGACATAATTGCCGTCGGCATCCTGCACCTGGAAATTATACAGCATGAAGTCTCCGTTTCCGCGGATTCCGCCGGTGACCATTCTGCCCCTGGTGTAGATGGCTTTCTCCATCGTTGTCATACTGACCATGATCGCCGCCTCCGTACCGTAAATCTCCACGTAGACATCGCGGTCGACCATCAGCGCAGCGGGACCTGTCTCACCGTAGATCATCAAGCCGGTATCGGCGGTCTCGCTCTCGTTGACGTAAAGCTCTCCGTCTCCGGTGATCGTCGCACTTCCGGAGTGTCCGGCGCCCCACAGAGTAATGCGGCCGACCTGATTTTCACCGATTACCTTGATGGTGAACCCGTTGCCCATCAGGTTGGTATCGATCTTGTCGATGTTGCAGTTGTCAAGCGTAAGCGTGTTCGTGGCTCTGTCGTAGGTAACTCCCGGCACATCGGTAAGCGTTGCGCCCTCCTGGCTTGCCCAGTACGAACCGGCCACCAGGTAATGAAGCTCCCCGCCGACGGTGATCCGGACATACTCCTCCGTATACATTCCGCTCCAGGCGAAAGCACCGGAAAAATCAGGCGCCAGGTTCGCCATGCTCGGGAACTCCTCACCTTCAACTTCTTCAAAGTATCCGGGACCGTGGCTGTCCAGGAATGCGTAGTAATACACATCCTCGCGGTACACGGCATATACGGTACCCTGCGCAATATAGACGTTGGCCATATCGTCGGGATCTCCGACAACGATGGCGTCATCGCTGTACTCATACCCCAGGAACACCCTGTTCCGGTTCTGTTCCATCAATTGCTTGCTGCCGCCCCAGGTCTTGAGCCATGCCCGCACCTCGGGCATCGGATCGCCGTCCGTAAGCGACGTCTCAAAAGTCTCATCGTTGGCGCCCTCCACATGGTACATGGTGAGGACTTTCGTCTCCGCGCCGCTGATGGAACCTTCCGGGGCCATCACATAAGCCGGCGTAGGCGTAGGCGTCGCCGCCGTGGTAGGCGTCGGCGTAGCGGTGGGGTCCTCCCCCGGCCCGGTGGGCTGCACATAACCCGAAGGCTCCGGCTCCTGCGACCTCTGCCGGCTTCCCGCACGAAGGAAATCATTCCCCAGGGGGTCGAAATTAAACGAGGCAAATACAACCGCGACCACGGCAATGGTGGCGGCCACAGGCGCGACTGTATTTTGAATCAGATTCCGAAGCCGGTTGTTTCTCCTGCGCTTTTTCTCTTCGGCATCCTCCGCAGGCTTTGCGGCTGTGGATGCCGTAAATTCCGGAGGCGCATTGCGCATCTCCGCGGCTGCCTCCGGGCATTCCGGAGCGGGCTTTACAAACTCCGGCGCAGGTTTCGCAATCTCCGGCGGCACGTAAAATTCCGCCGGCACGGCATATTCGGAAGGTAATTTACGATCTTTCATACGCACCCTCCCACATTACAGACAAACCGTTTCATTTTCGAAAAGCAAAGGATCATGCTTACTTGTCGAGATGAACGTCCATCTGCGGGAACGGGCACTCCACGCCGAGCTTGCGGAACCCGAGAAGCAGGTCGTGGTTGAGAACGCGGGCACCGGAATAGATGTTCCGCTCATCCACATTGACGATGAACCGAAGCACCACAGCGCTGTCCGCCAGCTCCTGTACGCCGAGATAAACCGGCACAGCGGTCATCACATCCGGATGCACCGCATAGATTTCCTCCATCAGTTTCGGAATTCCGGCCTCCAGCTTCAGAAGGTCCGTTCCGTAAGGAATCGCGATGTCGCTGACGCTTCGCGAAGGCATGTTGGAACGGTTCAGAAGATTGGTCATTGCGGAGTTGTTGACGATCTTTACGTTGCCGCCCATGTCCGTGATGCAGGTCGTGCGGATACCGATGCTGGTAACCGTGCCGCGGAAGCCGTCAAGCTCCACGATGTCGCCCACATTGTACTGATTCTCAAAGAGCATGAACGTGCCTGTCACAAGGTCGGCGATCAGGCTCTCCGCACTGAAACCGATGATCAA
>CACZRV010000048.1 GCA_902783725.1 uncultured Lachnospiraceae bacterium
ACTGCGATCGGTCGTTGGAAGAGTTTTCTGATCTTTGATGATTTCATTTGCCGTGTCCTCGTTTTTGTTTTTGCCGTGTCCTCACGGCTTATTTCCCGCTTAAGCTTGCTATACTACAGCTGAAATGCTTAATCACCGTCAGTTTACCACATTTTCCGAAGGCGGTAAAGGCACGAGTGGGCCGACACCGCTTGCAATTCTGTAAGTCATCTCCCGGCTTCCAGCCATTGATGCATGCCGCAGCCGTGCTCCTCCGTCGGGCGCGGCGCAAAGCCGAAGCGCTCGTAAAATTCTTCCTTCCCTTTGGCGGCCTGCAGGCTCACCATCACGCGGTAGCCGGGCTTTAAGACGGTGCCGTTGATAAATGCCATCACGCGGTTCATGAGGTCGCGGCCGAGGCCCTTCGCCTGGCAGTCCGGGCGCACGATGACGTCCGCAAGATATACGACATAACCGTGGTCCCAGATGACCCGGGTCATGGCGATCGGCTTGCCGTCCCGGCGGAAGCAGCAAAGATACGAGGAGTTCTTCAACCCCTCCGCGGCCTGCTCCAACGGAAACTCGCTCCAGCCGACCAGACGCCGCATCTCCATGTATTCTTCGGGGGTGATGGAATCGGTGATCTCGTAGTCGATGCGCAGCGCCTCCGTCAGGACGTCGGCCTGCGTCTCCATGTGGGCAAATTCTCGATATACCGGGCTCGGCACGTGGGGCTCGAACATCCCCGGGCGGAACCACAATGCCTGCACCGCGGTCATCCCCATGGCCCGTGCCGCAAAGAGCTCCTTCGACCCGCCGTCGCCCACGTAGAGGCACTCCTGCGGCGTTACGCCCAGCTCCTCGCAGATACTCTCAAAAACCGCCCGATTCGGCTTGATGATGCCGCATTCATAGGACATCCTTGTGACGTCAAAATAAGGGAACAGCACGCTTCCCTTGATCATCTCGCACTCATCCGAAAAACAGTTGCTGATGAGTCCGACCTTAAATCCGTTTTCATGCAGATCCCGAAGGAGCTTTACCGACGCCTCGGGAATGTTTGCGAAGGTGTCGCCAAGCGCCTCGCGCCGTTTGCGCGTCACCAGCTCCACCGCCTCCGCGATCTTCTCCTCATCCCACGGTTTTTCCCCGTCCGGGCCCTTCGTCCCGCCGTAACCGATCAGGCGGAGCGTCTTTGCAAGGCCCTCCGCCATGGTGTATTTTCCGACGCTTCGGTCTACTTCCGTCGCGTGCCACGCGTCGCGAAATTCGTCGAGTGACACGCCGACGTTCTGCAGATCCTCGCGGATGTTTTCACTGAAGTACGTCCGTCCGGTAAACAGGGAAACCAGGGTCTCAAACATATCGAAAATTACTGCACGGATCATACTTATTCTCCTTTGCTATCTCTTATTCTGTTCTGTTATTGCTTATTTCAGCCGTTCGACTTGTCGTCCGGAAGCGCTCGCAGAGCGGCTTTTCGTCCTTTAATCCGGAGCCGTCCGCCACGGCCTCCTGCTCGCTGTAATACGCTTCAAGGCGCGGTCTTGCCGCCACGTAGTAGCGCTCCAGCTGCGGATCAAACTGGGTTCCCATGCCCTCCATGATGATGGCGTCCGCCTTGTCAAAGGGCATGCTCGCCTTGTACACGCGCTTGCTCACCAGTGCGTCGTACACGTCCGCGATGGCCATGATGCGGGCCTCCAGCGGGATCTCCTCGCCCTTCAGCCCCTCGGGATAGCCCGAGCCGTCCCAGCGCTCGTGATGGTAGTGGGCTACATTTTCCGCGATCTCGTGGAACTCTTCATCGTCCGTCCCCTCGAGGATGGCATGCACGATGCGCGCGCCCTCCGTCGCGTGGGCTTTCATCTTCTCAAACTCCTCCGGCTCGAACCGGCCCGGCTTTCGCAGGATCACGTCGTCCACCGCGATCTTGCCCAGGTCGTGCATTGGCGCTGCCTTGATCAGGTTGCGGATGAAATCCTCCGTAAGCCCGAGCACGTTGTCCTTGCGGATCTCGTCCGTCAGCATCCGCACGCCCTCGCTGGTGCGCCGGATGTGGCCGCCCGTGGAATTGTCGCGGCTCTCGACCATGGTCGCCATGCCGATGATCAGCTTATCGTGCATCTCCACGATGTTCCGGGTCTTCTCCGCCACCTGCTCCTTGAGCTTGTAATTGAAGCTGTTAAGAAGCGTCACGTACTGCTGCCGCTTCGTATCGTCCGAGAGGAAGAACTGGTATCCGCGCTTGCGCCTGCCCGAGTAGAGATACGTAAGCGACGCCAGGTAAATATTCTCGCCGCTTCGGTACCGAAACTCGTGGTTGCTCTGGTCCTCCAGGTACGTGTCGAGCCAGCGGTTCACATTTTTCGCCACCGCCGTATCCTCCGGCAGCACGCGGTCCACCGTGACATCCTTAAGCTCCGGGAATACCGCCAGCGCGGTCTCGTTGCACCCCAGAAAATGCCGTTTGAAGTCGAAGGACAGGAATCCTCGCTCCCCCGTCTGCACCATCGAGTCGATGCCCACATCGGTGATGTCGTACAGGCAGACCTGGTGGATGATGATCAGGTACATGATCTGCGCGAACACATATGCGGCGGGCAGAAATTCGATCTTGTCCGTGATCACCTGACGCCCCACGTAGAACGCAAAGATCGCCACCGTCTCCGGGATGAACAGAAGTAAAATGATCTTCCGGGGGACATTTTTCTTCCGCACATAGCTGTACACCATGCCCGCGAGTCCCACGGCGAACAAAAGCATCACCATGCCGCCGAACACCGTGTGCATCGGCCCGTACACCTTGTTGACAAGCCGCCCGACGCCGTCCTCCTTCGCGAAGTCACAGCTTTTGTAAAACCATGTCTTGTCCCCGATGGACAGCACGCTTAAGTACACCACCGTGCATGCGGCAAATGCAACCACCCTCGCCCACTGCGGCACATGAATCTCGCAGAGATTGAGTATGGATATCGTGATGATCAGCATCAGAAACGATCCGCCGAAATAGGTGATCTTGTTGGCCAGGATCGCCTCCTCAAGGCTCGTCGCCCGCGCAGTCATCACATTTCCCATGATGGCGATGGGCACCATCACAAACACCAGCGTGACATGAACATCGAAGTGCTTATGCCACGACAGAATATACAAGATCGTCAACACGATCGACATGACAAACAAAACCTGATAGTATGCCGTGATCATGCATTTTCCTCCAAAATTTCCGAATACATTTTTCCGAATATACGCTTTTCCTATACGCTCAATTAACGCGGGACTCCGCGGTCTGCGGGCTTCAGTCCTCGCCCACCAGATGCACCGTCTTCATGGTGTGCCCGACGGCGGTCAGATATTTTCCGAAGACGTCCTCCGTGCGGAGCTTAAGGCTCGAGGTGTTCACGCAGGGGTGGCACCCGACGTATTCATCCTTAAGCACGTCCTCGTCCACTAAAAGTTGCACGCAGTGGTCCGTGTCGTTCATCAGTCCCATGATGCTCACCGCCCCCGGCTCGATGTCGAGGTACTTGAGCATGTCCGCGGCGTCCGCGAAGGAGAGCCGCGCCGAGTTGATCTGGGCCGACAGTTCCTTGGTCTTGAACTTCTTGTCGCCCGGCATCATTAAAAGATAATACGCGGTCTTCTGTCGGTTGCACAAAAATAAGTTTTTGCAGATCACAACCCCCAGCACCGCGTCAATCGCATTGCATAATTCCATCGTCCCGGCCGCCTCGTGGTCGGTCCGCTGATACTCGATCCCCAGTCCGTCCAGGTAATCGTACACTCGTGTCTCTCTCGCCAACCGCCCGCTCGCATCCGCCGGGCGTCCGCTCTGCAGTTCCATGGTTTTTCGGTTCCTTTCCGAAGCTCTTTCCCTGGCTTCATCATAACACAAAAGAATTGTTTTGAGAATCGGCGAAACGCCGAATTCCCAACCGATTTCAGGTGACTTTATCATGCTTTTGATGTACAATAAGCGAAAGGGGGTAAATTACTATGAAGGGTCGTACAATTGCAGTCATTTTGTTCATTCTCTTGCTCGTGGTGCCGATGGCGTACATCATCATCGACGACACCCTGACAGCGCGGCGCGAGATGGCCAAACAGCGCGAGGTGTTCGAGGGCCTTCCCAGCGTCGACATCATCCGCAGCGAGTCGGACGATTTTCTCTGCCGAATCAACCTCTCCGCCGAGGAGTGGGCGAATCTTCAGAACCGCCTGACCATCACCGGCTGGTTCCGCTCCATCGTGACCGACCAGCTGCGAGGCACGATCAGCGATGAGCTGGACGGTGCATTTGCCGCCGACGAGGTCCGCCAGGTGGTAAACGTCTGGAGCGCGGACGTCGAGCAGGAGATCTTCTTCCTCAGCGACCGCGTCTACCGCAAGCGCCTGTACGTGATTCCTTGCGCGGACGGCCGCGTCCTGCTGGGCGTGCGGGTGACGTCGCGTGCGGCGGAGTGAGGGGCGCTGGAAAATGAGTTCAGCATGAAACAAAAATGCTCGGCACTTGCTTTTTGAGCAAGTGCCGAGCGATTTTTGTTATTGCATTCTTCGAGGGCAGCATAAAATTCTTAGCGATAACTATTCCATTTTCACTAGTGAATTACACTTCTAAATCTTTGCATCTGAGATGGTGGGTTTGAATTAGTTATCGAGAAATACTCGATAGTAGCTACCATTATTCATATAACATCTGGTGTACACTTTAATTTCGTGTAGGTTCTTGTTGTTCAAGGTGTCGAGTTTAGCTTTTAACGCGTCCATTCGAGTCTTTTCTTTTGAAACATTGAAATAATCCTTCGCATGGTCAAAATCCTTGTACTGCTTGACATCAACTCCTAAAATTGCCATCCACGTTGAGAAACCATCAATTTCACACAATAACGTATAGAGTATATTTCCAGCCCCGTTATCAAAATCATTTTGAACCTCAGCATTCTGCTCCATTAATTTTTTCGTACGCGTGTAAAGCGTTTTTTGCGTGTCGTAAAGTTTTTCAAGCTCGCTTTTAGACGTAATATAATCAACGTATGTCGAACTACCATTTGACAGGTATTGTGCATAAAGCGTTACAGTCTCTCCTGCGCTTTTCGCCAACCAGTTATAGTCCGGAGAATAGACAACCAAATGTCCTGACCCACTTGGATCAAGGCCATTCTTATACGGACTCCAGCCAATAAAGTAATGCCCAGCTCTATTGGGTGCACTATAGACATTACCAATCGTCTGATTCGTGTTTATCCCCTTGGTAGCAAGTTTCGTGTTCCCATAATAAAACTGGATGTAGGCCCTAATAGGTTTATCTTCATAATAAATCGAAACATCCCCCGTTACACGACTATTACACATGACAACTCTCTCATTGTCTTTCTCATAGTACCACGTTCTTGAATACCCGGCAGCCGGCTTAGGAAGATCCTTGTTTTCAACAATATACGTGCCAAAGTTAGCCTTCACAGATTTCACCACTTCTGATATTGATGAAGACCTTTTTCTCTTGCATGTAATCGTATAAGTAACTGGTTTCCATACGCAATATACTGTCATATCAGAATTAACTTTGAATGTGATTTTGCCGTCACTTCCTGGCTTATACTTGACGGTTTTCGAGTTAAAACTTGTGCTAAATCCTTCAAAAGTATATCCCTCCCGAGTAAACCACTTAGCTGTTATTGAAAGGATATAATTAGGGGCCTCTGCAGATTCATATTCACGGGGTGTTTTCAAATTTGCAAAAGTCCCTCCCATGAACTCTATTGTTACCCATCTAGGAGAGCCCGCTGCTTTTGCAACATCCGGAATCAGACAAGTAAACATAGCCAGCAAAATAATCGCTACTATAGTCTTTTTCGCAATCCTATACATGTTTTTCATTTTTTATCCCCATTCTTTTCAAATATTCGATCCTATGGAAATGCGCTAATCATCATTGCTAATTCCCCCAAAAATGTAAAATTCCATCTTTACCATCGCAGAAGCAATATTTAGTATATCATAATACTTATATCCTAACAAGTTTATACTACATAATAACTGTTGCTAAGCTTACACTTGTTTTCGTGCTCCCCTTATAACGAAAAAAAGGAGCTCACTCCAAATGTTGGAAATGTGCTCCTTCGATTTGCATTTTAGACAATTATTCCACTGTCACCGACTTCGCCAGATTTCTCGGCTTGTCGATGTCACAGCCGCGGTTCAGCGCAACGTAATATGCGAAGAGCTGAAGCGGGATGACGCCGAGCACCGGCTGCAGCAGCGGGTGCGTCGTCGGAATGACCAAAAGCTCGGAAGCCTGGTCGCGAACCGCCGGGGCGGTCTCCTCCGTTGCGACGACGATGACGTCCGCGCCGCGGGCGCGAACCTCCACGATGTTGGAGCGCGTCTTCTCAAGAAGCGGTGCGTAGGTAGCCAGCGCAATGACCAGCGTGCCGGGCTCGATCAGCGAGATCGTGCCGTGCTTAAGCTCGCCTGCCGCGTAGGATTCGGAGTGAATGTAGCTGATCTCTTTAAGCTTCAGCGATCCCTCCAGGCCGAGGGCATAATCCAGGTTGCGGCCGATGTAGAAGACGCTGTTCTGGTTGAAGTAGCGGGACGCCGCCTTCTGGTAAACATCGATGTGCGACAAAAGCTCCTCAACCTTCTCCGGCAGCGAAATCAGATCGGCGATGATCTTCTCGTAATCCTCCGAAGCGATGCGCCCGTTGATGTCCGCTGCGTAGATGCCGAACATGATCAAAAGTGCCATCTGGGTCGTGTACGCCTTCGTGGTCGCCACGGCGATCTCCGGGCCGGCCCAGGTGTAGAGCACGATGTCGGACTCTCTTGCGATGGAGCTGCCCATCACGTTGACGATGGACAATACCTTCGAACCGCGCTTCTTCGCCTCGCGAAGGGCCGCCATGGAATCGAGGGTCTCGCCCGACTGGCTTATAACGATGACCAGCGTGTCCTCGCCGAGAAGCGGCTCGCTGTACCGGAATTCCGACGCCAGATACGCGTCCACGGGGATGCGCAGAAGCTTCTCAAGGACGTATTTGCCGATCATGCCCACGTGGTATGCGGAACCGCAGGCCACGATGCAGATCTTGCGCAGCCCGCGCAGAAGCTCTGTCGACTCCGCAAGCTCCGGAATGACGATCTTTGTTCCCTGAAGTCTCGGGGAAACCGTCTTGCGGACCGCCTCGCCCTGCTCCATGATCTCCTTCAGCATAAAATGGGCATAGCCGCCCTTCTCGGCCGCGCTCACGTCCCACTCGATGGTGTGGCGCTCCTTCTCGATGGGAGCACGCTCGCGGTCGTAGATCGCTACATTTTCCGCTGTAAGGACCGCTACCTCGCCGTCCTCCATGTAGGTCACGGTGCGCGTGTGCGCCAGAAGCGCCGTCACGTCGGAGGCGATGAAATTGCCGTCCTCACCGTAGCCGATCAACAGCGGCGCGTCTTTGCGGGCCGCGATCATCTGGCCGGGCACGTCGCGGCACAGAATGCCCATGGCGTATGCGCCCTGAATTCTGCCGAGCACCGCGTACACCGCGTTCATCAGATTGCCGAGCTTGCGGTAGTAATACTCCATCAGCTGCGCGATGACCTCGGTGTCGGTCTCCGACTGAAAATGAATCCCCTTCCGCTCCAGGGATGCCCGGATCTCCAGGTAATTCTCGATAATTCCGTTGTGAACGACGGCGATCTTGCCGTCCGATCCGACATGCGGATGCGCGTTGGTGTCGTTGGGCTCGCCGTGGGTCGCCCATCTCGTGTGGCCGATTCCGATCTCGCCCCGGAGCGGGTCCTGCTTCTCCAGCCGCTCGCGAAGCACCGAAAGACGACCCTTGGTCTTCACGACCTGAAGCTCATTTTCCGGCGAGACCACCGCCACGCCGGCCGAGTCGTACCCGCGGTACTCCAGCCGCTCCAATCCGTCCAGAAGGATCGGTACCGCCTCCGAACGTCCTGCATATCCTATGATTCCGCACATGTTGTTCTACTCCTGTAGTCCTTAGATTTTCCTGATTTCCCAACATACAATACAACAACCTTTTCCCCGACACAACTTCTCCTGGTTTACTTACCGTTTTCCTTGCTGTTTTACTTGCCGTTGCGGATCGCTTCGTTGATCTCCGCTGCAACCGACGCCAGGATCATCTCGAGATACCGGTCCGGATCGGGATAGGTGTTCCTGCGGATCTTAAACTCGTCGAGGGTTCCGATCAGGCGGCGGATCTGCTCCTGGAAGCGGCACAGTACAAGCATCGTCCCCACCGCGTCCTTCTGGTCGTAGTGGATCATAACGCCCGCCGTGTAGCTCTCGTAGTACGTGATGACGCCCATGTTCCACAGCATGTACACCGCGTTGACGACTCTCTTTCCCTCGTCCGGCGCCGTGGCAAATGCCGTGTTCTCGTCCCCGTAATACAGCCGCTCGATGTTCACGCCCAAAGCCTTCGCGATCTTCGCCACCGTGGTCAGGTTGGGAATCTTCTTCGAATTCTCGTAGGCGCTTAAGGTCGTGTTCGAAATCCCGCACAGCCCGGAGAGCCGCTCCTGCGAATAATGCTTCTGCAGCCGTACCTCACGGATGTTTCCGCCGATCTTTTCTTCGTAAGACTCCATGTTCTCCCTCCTGACTTTCGTGCTTTGATCCTGTCGGTTTCATGTTCAACTGTCGTTTAATACTTTTAATCATCGTCTAACAGTATTAAACCATCGTTACATATATTATACTTCTTTTCTTCGAAAAATGCAAGAAAAAGATGACAGAGGGCGCTCACCGACCGGTTTGCAATCCTCTGTCATCCGTTTTTGCTCTTATTTTTCGTCTTACTTGCTTTGTCCTGCTTGCTTCGTCCTACCTGCGCTCCGCAAGCACTCCGGCGATCCAGCCGGTCACACCCTCAGGGAGCGTCTCGTCCATCGGGGTTCCGTCGTCGAACATCGCATTGCTCTGAATCTCGTTCATCAGGCAGTGCTGCCCCATCTCGTACCCGGGGTTGATGGAGGCGATTCCGCCGTCTCCGTTGTACACCCAGTCCGGCGTAAAGATCGTGCAATGCTTCATCGCACGGAGTCGCGCCAGCCTGGGTACAACGTCCTTCTCGAAGTTGTAAAACTCGTCGCGCTTTGCCTCCGCGTACAGCAGATATATGTCCCGCGCATCGAACTCGTCAAGCTTCTCGTCCGTTGAGATGTCCGCGGTTCCCACCGGGATCAGTGCGTCAAATCCTTCCGGATGCGCATCCGCGATCCGGAACGTAAATCTCGCTCCCGAGGAATTTCCGAAGGCGAACCGCATTCCGACGCTCTTTGTGCGGTTTGCGATCACGCTTTGGATCAATTCGTAGGTCGGCTCGATGTACTCCTTTGCCCAGAAGCCCTTCACGCGGCCGTCCTCCCCCCGGTACTCATTTGCCACAGGGATCAGAATGTAGGCCCCGCCGATGGTCTTCTGATACTCATCCGACGCGTACATCTCCGCGCCCGTGTAGTTGATGCAGATATCGCCCTCCAGCCCGTTGCTGGTGCCGTGAAAGAAGATGAGAATCGGCAGATCCTCCCTCTCCGGCCACCCGTGGGCGGTCGGGTCGAAGAAGTAATACTTCATCTTCGTGCCGTCACTCGCGGTGAACCAGTCCTTTTCGAACCGGTCGAAGTATTTGCCGAGCGGATAGGTCGGCGCCGATGAAATGAAGCTGCCCTCGGGCATCTCCGAAGCCCAGGGCTGTTTCGGTTTTTCTGTTTCTGCCATTGATTCATCCCCCTTTGGATCATGTTATTTTGATTTCACGGAAACGTCCACATTTCTCCAGAACTCGATGAGCAGTTCGTCCTTCGTTCCCGTCCGCTTGGAGAACTCAAAGCGGTACGAGGAATTGTCGTCGATCAGAGTGTTGGATTTGCCGTTAATGAGATCATCGATCTCCGAATCCTTGAACGGGATCTTTGCATCCTTGATCTTCGACTTTAAGTTGCTGTCGATTTTTCCCGTTGAAAAATCCTGCCCGTTGATCAGCACCGTCACGTCCGCGTTCTGATACTCCGGATAATAGTAAATCTTGTAAATCGCACATTCGTTGAGGCTGCAGTTGCTGCTTCGGAAGTTCGCAAGCTGCACCACAAATCCGGTGTCCTTGATGACTCCGCCCTTCTTGACGCCGAGATTGTACGTAATGCTGTAAATCGTCCTGCCTCTGACCGAAGCGTTGTTATCGCTCTCCTTTTTGCCGGAGTCACACAGAACGATATTATTGTCGCGGAGCTCCTTCACGGTGGTCTTAAGCGTAAATTCATAGTTGTCCACCTTAAAAGTCGGCTTGAACGCGAAGAAATAATTATACCCGAAGTACGCTGCCGCGCCGAGGATCGCTATGATCCAGATGATCCAGCCCTTGCTGCCCTTCTTTTTCTTCGCTGCGGCTGCCTGCGCCTGTGCCTGTGCCTGCATCTGTGACTGCACTACCTGCGCCTGAGCGATCTGTGCCTGAGCCTGCGCGAATGCGTCCGCTTCCGCCGAAACGTTCTGCACTTCCGTTGTCACGACGTCTTTTTCGTTTCCGTCCATCTCTTCCTTCTCCTTGTTATTTTTGTATTTTACCCATAGGTGACGCAGCACCTGTTTGCAGTATAACAGACCTGCAAATGAATAGCAAGGCTACCTTTTTTCGTAGTCGATGAGGGTCATTGCGTCGTTGATGACGTGGGGCTCGCCCACGCGGACAAAGCCGCATTTTTCGTAGAGATGACAGTTCGCGGGCTCCTGCAAAATCGTGTCAAGCCGCCATACGTCCGCCTCCGGATGGAGCGCAAATGCATGCCGGATCGCGGCGTAGCCGAGGCCCTGGTTCTGGTAGCGCGGAAGAATGAAGATCGGCGAGATGTAGAAGACCTTCTCCCCGTTCCCCTCGGCCTCCGAGCGGTCGGCAATGTTGATGGCGCCGACCCGGGCGCCGTTCTTGACGATGAAGTAGTATTTGCGCCACGGCTGCGCAGCGCGCGCCTTGATCCGGTCAAGCGTCTCGATGGCCGGCGATCCGTCGTCATGGTATTTTTCGTAGAGGGGCATAAAGCTCTCCACCTGCATCTTATGAAGCATCGGAAGCTCGTCTTCCCGGACTTCCTCGATCTTCGTCTGGTTCATCAGCATCGACACCTTCGGCCCGGGAAGCGAAAAATGCTTCTTGATCATCTGCGCGACGACCTCCGGCTCCAGGTTGGTGTTGTCGATGCGAAGATAGTTCGGGAACGGAATCTCGCCCTCTTTGCTCTCGAGGCGGTACTTTGTCTCCTCCCGTAAAATCCGGTCGTCGGACACGGCGAGATCACGCTTGGATGCCTTATTTAAAAGGCGGTTCTCGGTGTGGTTTCGCTGAAGCCGCACGGCCTGATCCGCCACCAGCTCCACGTAGTACACGGTGCCGCCGGTGTCCTCGAAGCGCTTCGCCACCTCGGCGATATAATCCCAGTCGGACTGCAGGTCGAAGGCCCACATATACGTGAAGATCATGCCCTGGTACTCCGTCCGCATGAACTCCTCAAACACCACTTCGCGAAGCTTCGTGACCGCCGCTCCGTCGTAGCGCCCGAAGATCTCGATCACGGGCTCGATCATCATGTGGTTGTGAAACAACTGAAAATCCGTAATCTCCCGCAGACACTGGCCCACGGTCATTTTCCCGACAGCGCCGCTGCCGATGATAACGATCAGATCCATACTCATTCTCCCTTTTTATGTCTTTTCCCCGAAGTCGGATTCAAAACACGATCAGCGGTATCAGCATCTCGTCCTCCGTGAGGCTGCCGTGGTTGGAAAGCCAGCGGTTCTCCCGGGTGTAGAAGATGGACAGGTCGCCGGTGGCGATCGCGAGATAATCTCCCAGCATGCCGCGGAACTGTTCATGGGGCGTCCCCGTGCCCATGAGCTGATGGGCGATGACCTCCTCCATGGGCATCAGCAGGAAGCGGTCGCCGAACTGCTTTTTGAACGCATTCTCGAAGTATTCCCTGCGGTCCTCCTTCACGAAGAGGTTGAGGGCGCGGGGCTCTAAGGACGGCGTCCGCACAAGGCAGTCCCAGATCTCCGGATAATCCCGAAGGTCCACGTCCTCGGTGTCGATGTGGCCGTGGTCCGCGGTGACGATCACCAGGGAGTCCGTCAGTTCCGCTGCCAGCTCACTGATGGCTTCCTCCATGGTCACAAGTGCCTCGCAGACGATGTCCGCGCCGCAGCCGTAGCGATGCAAAAAGCCGTCGGGCTGGTTCCAGTAGACGTAGATGTATTTTTCGCCCTTCTCCCGGCAGGCCTCCTTCACGCGGGCACACATTTTCCGGATGTCGTCGGTCTTCGGCTCCCAGAACGGCGCGAACATAGTAGCCTTTTTGCCGGCCGCCTTGATCCGGTCGATGACGCTTACGTAAGGTGTGTAGGTCTCCGGCACGCGGTAGTCCGCCACCTGCTCCTCCGTGCCCTGCTCGTAGTTGAAAAATACCGTGACGTTCTTGTCGACCTGAGGATAGTAGCAATCCCAGCCGAGCCAGCTGTGCTCGCAGGGCTGCAACCCCGACATCACCGACGTGGTGGCCGCTACGGTTGTCGAGAGAAATGTCGACGTGTAGATGCCCGCCAGGTGCGAACGGAACGGCCCGTCCGCCGCCAGGTGGCGCTCTAAGATCGCCTTCCCCATGCCGTCCAGCAGAAACACGATGACGTTTTTGTAGTCCTTTTCCAGATACTTATCAAGCATCGGCAGCGAGTCCCCCGCGGGCTCCGCGCCGAACTTCTTTAAGATCGAATTCGGCAGGTTCGCAATACAGTTTTTGTAATCCGGCATCACCAGTTTGTTCATTTTCCGTCCCTCCCCGCGCGGTTGTCTTCCGCACTCTCATATATGTTTTTACAGTTTTCTGCAGATGTACAAAAGATGGCTCGAAGCCCCTAAAAGTTCGCGCTTTTCGCAGGTTGCCAGGTGGTATCGGAAGAACGCCGCAAAGTCCTCGTCGCTCATTGAAAAATCCTCCCGTCCCTCGGCCAGCTCCATCACCGTGTTGGCCGCCACGGTCGCACAATGTTCCACCGGCTCCGCCGTGAACAGCTCCTCAAACTCCTTGATGTCATAGCCCGTGAACAGCTGCTCCGCAAAATGCTTCGTCCGGTAATTCTCATCGAAGTTCTCCTCGATTCCCGCTTGAAGCGTGTCTCTTAAATAGTTGTCAAAGAAGATTGCATACACCGATAAAAATGCAAACAAGAGGACGCCGCCCTTCCGGGTCACGCGTATCGCCTCGCGGATGGCTTTTCGCACCTCCGCCGGCTCATATAAATGATACATCGGTCCGAACGAAAGCGTCACATCAAACGCCTCGTCGCCGAAACCCGAAAGGTCCGTTGCGTCCCCCTGAATTGCCTGCAACGAAACACCCCTCGCCTCCGCGCCTGCCGCGGCCTCCTTCGCGACCTCCGCCCCGGCGGCTGCCGCATTTGCGCGAAGCACCTCAAGATTCTCCTCCACCAGCTCCACCGCGGTCACGTCGAAGCCTTCCTTCGCCAGCGTCACCGAATACCGGCCGGTCCCCGCGCCGAGTTCGATGACTTTCGCACCGGGCTTCGCGTACCGGCGAATGTACTCCATCGTCGTCGCGAACTCCAGCTGCCCGTGCCGGCTTCGCTCAAGCCGCGTGTCCTCGCAGCTCTCCCTGTAAAACCCCTTCACAATTGTCAAACGTTCATCCATAGTTGTTCGTCCTTTCCACACTCATTTTCCGAATTATCGGAATGTTCCGAAGATTTCGACTAATCAGAACTTTCGGAATATTCTGAATCGTTTATCCCCCTCACGCAAGCTGTCTTGTCGTGATTTCAGCGTCCCCGCGCTGATTCTTTACCGCCACCTGAAACTCATCCTCGTACACGACTTCCCCCGGAATCTCGGTGCACTCGGAGACGTAGAACTGCAGGCCGTATTTGGCGCCCATCTCACGGTAAAATGTCATCTCCTCCCAGACACGGTTGCCCTCGGGCGTGTCCTTGAACCACGTGATCGCCCCGTCGGGATTGCCGTCCGCGTAATACGGCGGCACCGGCAGAATCTCCTCAAAATACTCGCGATTTCGCCAATACTCCGCGATCTCCTCCTCGCTCATCGTCCCCGCATCGACCAGCTTGGCGATCGCCGTGAAGATCCCCCTCGGCTGCTTGGTTGCCCACGCCATGTCGGCCGTGTGAACCCGGTAATACTTCATCCTTTGCTCCTTCCCTGCCGGCCCCCGCCCGGGTCACGGTATAAAACAAGCCGCTTACCCGGATGGATAAGCGGCAAATGAACTAATACTCTGCACCTGTTCTTCGCTGCACTCTCATCCGCATATGAAAACCAGACCGTAGGCTTCGCGCTCCACCGTCACAGAATCATAAATGCCGTAATGAGAATTACGATTGAACATTCTTTTGGTGCTCCTTTCGGAAAATATTGGGCTAACTTTACCACAGCATTTCGCGGTTGTCAACCACTTTTTTGACGACAAAGGTGACAATTGAGAACCGTCCCCAACTGTCATCTTATTCAAACTCAATCGTTCCCGGCGGCTTGCTCGTCAGGTCGAAAAATACGCGGTTGACGCCGCGGACTTCCTTGATGATGCGGGTCATGACCGTGTCGAGCACGTCGTACGGAATGCGCGCCATCTCGGCCGTCATAAAATCGGTCGTCTTCACGGCGCGAAGCGCAACCGCATGGTCGTACGTACGCTCATCGCCCATGACGCCGACGGAGCGGACGTTCGTGAGCGCCGCATAGTACTGGTCCGGCTTCCACGGAGCGACCTCGCCGGTCTGCTTCGTATGCTCGGCGAGCGCTTTGCCGACTTCCTCGCGGAAAATGTAATCCGCATCCTGTACGATGCGCACCTTGTCCTCCGTGATATCGCCGATGATGCGGATTCCGAGGCCGGGGCCCGGGAACGGCTGACGCATCACGAGATTTTCCGGGATGCCGATCTGAAGGCCGGCCTTGCGAACCTCGTCCTTGAAGAGGTTGCGAAGCGGCTCGATAATCTCTTTGAAGTTGACATAATCCGGCAGACCGCCGACATTGTGGTGCGATTTGATCACCGCGGACTCACCGCCGAGACCGGACTCCACCACATCGGGGTAGATCGTTCCCTGCGCAAGGAAGTCAACGGCTCCGATCTTCTTCGCCTCTTCCTCGAAGACGCGGATGAATTCTTCGCCGATGATCTTTCGCTTCGTCTCGGGATCGGTCACACCCGCAAGCTTGACGTAGAAACGATGCTGCGCGTTCACGCGCACAAAATTCAGATCAAAGTTTCCGTTCGGCCCGAAGAC
This sequence comes from uncultured Lachnospiraceae bacterium, assembly GCA_902783725.1. Lineage (GTDB taxonomy): Bacteria > Bacillota > Clostridia > Lachnospirales > Lachnospiraceae > ISDg. Next base: position 15,314 of record CACZRV010000048.1, read on the forward strand.
CGCCTCCACCTCGTCACCCTCGTTCTTGCGAAGAAGGCCGTGATCGACGAAGACGCACGTCAGCTGATTGCCGATGGCGCGGGACAGAAGGCCTGCCGCTACCGACGAATCGACGCCGCCCGAGAGGCCGAGAAGCACTTTGCCGTCGCCGACCTTTGCGCGGATATCGCGGATCGCCGTCTCGACGAAGGCGTCCATTTTCCACGAACCGTCGCAGCCGCAGACGCCGCGAACGAAGTTGTAGATCATCTTCGTTCCCTCGGGCGTGTGAAGCACTTCCGGATGGAATTGAATGCCGTAGAGGTTGCTCTCTTTGTTCTCGCATGCTGCGACCGGACAATCCTTCGAATGTGCCACGGAAGTAAAGCCCGGCGCCATTCTACTGATGTAGTCGAAGTGGCTCATCCAGCATACCGTCGACGCCGGAACGCCCGCAAAGAGCGCCGAATTCACATCGACCTCGACGTCGGTTCTGCCGTACTCCTGAACGCTTGCGCGCTCCACTTTGCCGCCGAGCACCTGCTGCATCAGCTGCGCTCCGTAGCACAGTCCGAGCACCGGAACGCCGAGTTCGAACAACTCGCGGGAACACGTCGGTGCGCCCTCCTCGTAACAGCTGTTCGGACCGCCCGTCAGGATGATACCCTTCGGGTTCATCGCACGCACGGCGTCAAGCGCAGTGCGGTACGAATAAATCTCGCAGTAGACATTGCACTCGCGGACGCGGCGCGCCACGAGCTGGTTGTATTGTCCGCCGAAATCGATGACCAATACTTTGTCCATGTTTATGTCCTTTCCTACCCGGTGAACCTCGGCTCACCGAAGTTACTTTGATTAAACGTTAATCGTCGCGGTCAAACCAAGGCTCTCCTTGTTCGCCTCCAGAATCGGAGTGACAACGTTCGCAAGGAACGCCTCGGTCTGCTCTGCGGAGCGGCCCACGTAGTTGGCCGGTACCATGTAGCTCTCAAGCTCCTCGCGGGTTACGTCGAACACATCGTCCGCCGCGATGAGGTCGAGGAGGTTGTTCTCCAGACCCTTCTGCTTCACGGTCACGCCTGCTTCCATGGAGAGCTTGCGGATCTCCTCATGCAGCTCCTGGCGGTTGCCGCCCTGCTTCACGGCGTCCATCATGATGTTCTCGGTGGCCATGAACGGAAGCTCGCTGCGAAGGTGCTTCTCGATGACCTTCTCGTTGACAACAAGACCGTCCGCCACGTTGAGGCAGAGATCGAGGATACCGTCGATGGCGAGGAAGCCCTCGGAGATCGCCACACGCTTGTTCGCGGAGTCGTCCAGGGTGCGCTCAAACCACTGCGTCGCGGAGGTGATGGCCGGATTGAGGGCGTCGATGATCACGTAGCGGGAAAGCGACGCGATACGCTCGGAGCGCATGGGATTGCGCTTGTAAGCCATGGCCGAGGAACCGATCTGGTTCTTCTCGAAGGGCTCCTCCACTTCCTTTAAGTGCTGAAGAAGGCGGATATCATTGCTCATCTTGTGGGCAGACGCGGCAATGCCGGCAACCACGTTCATCACGCGGGTGTCAACCTTACGGGAGTAGGTCTGGCCGGACACCGGATAGCAACCCTCGAAGCCCATCTTCGCCGCGATCATCGGATCGAGAGCGTCGAGCTTCTCTTTATCGTTATTGAAGAGCTCCTTGAAGGACGCCTGCGTACCGGTGGTACCCTTGCATCCGAGAAGCTTCAGAGTCGAGATCACGTAGTCAACGTCCGCAAGGTCCATGCAGAACTCCTGGAGCCACAGCGTCGCACGCTTGCCCACCGTGGTAGGCTGCGCCGGCTGAAAATGCGTAAACGCCAGCGTCGGCAGGCTCTTGTATTTGTCAGCGAACTTCGACAGCTTGTCGATGACGTTAATGAGCTTTCCGCGCACCAACTTGAGGGCATCGCGCATCACGATGATGTCGGTGTTGTCGCCCACGTAGCAGCTCGTCGCACCGAGGTGAATGATGCCGGCCGCCTTCGGGCACTGCAGACCGTAGGCGTACACATGGCTCATAACGTCATGGCGCACCAGCTTCTCGCGCTCCTTCGCCACCGCGTAGTCGATGTCGTCGATGTGACTCTTCATCTCATCGATCATCTCCTGCGTGATAACCGGCTTTCCGTCCTGGGAAAGGCCTAATTCCATCTCGGTCTCCGCCAGCGCGATCCACAGTTTTCTCCACGTGGAAAACTTCTTGTCCTGGCTGAAGATGTACTGCATCTCCGCGGAAGCGTAGCGCTCCGAGAAGGGGCTTGTGTAACGATTGGTGTCGCTCATGGTTCGTCTCCTTAACGCAAAATGTAGTCGGGGCAGCGTCGCACCCCAAAGAAGAAACAGCGAATGAGGACTCCGCAAGCAGAACCCTCATTCCGTGCGGAAAATGCGGGATGCACCTGCATTTTCCGAAATATTCATCAGATCAATTTCTTGCCGGTCAGCTTCTCGTAACCCTCAAGGTAGATGGCGATGGTCTTGTCCACAACCTCCTGCGGAAGCGTCCAGTCATCATGCGGGTTCGCCTTGAGCCAGTCGCGTGCAAACTGCTTGTCGTAGGAAGGCTCTGCGTGGCCGACCTCGTAGGAAGCCAGCGGCCAGAAGCGGGAGGAATCGGGCGTCAGCATCTCGTCGCCGACGACGATCTCGCCGTTCTCATCAAGGCCGAACTCGAACTTCGTGTCCGCAATGATGATGCCCTTCGTAAGCGCGTAGTCAGCGCACTTCTTGTAGATTGCGATGGTGTAGTCGCGAAGCTTCGTCGCGTATTCCAGACCCTTGCCCGGGAACTGCTTCTCGAGATACTCGATGGACTGCTCGAAGGAGATGTTCTCGTCGTGGTCACCGATCTCGGCCTTCGTCGAAGGCGTGTAAATCGGCTCAGGCAACTTCTGGGACTCCTGCAGGCCCTCGGGAAGCTTGATACCGCAGACGGTGCCGTTCTCGCAGTAGCTCTTCCAACCGGAGCCGGTGATGTAGCCGCGAACGATGCACTCCACAGGAAGCATCGTAAGTTTCTTCACGAGCATGCTGTTGCCGTTGAAGCGGTCCTGACGGAAGTACTCGGGCATGTCGTTCACGTCAACCGAGATCATGTGGTTCTTCACCACGTCCTTCGTAAAATCAAACCAGAATTTGGACATCTGCGTCAGCACGGTGCCCTTCTTCGTAACCGTGTTGTTGAGGATGACATCGAAACAGCTGATGCGATCGGTCGCAACCAAGATCATGTTCTCACCGATGTCATAAATCTCACGAACCTTGCCTTCCTTAACAGGACGATACTCTTTCACAGCCGTAGCTCCTTTCGGTTCTCTCTCAATGTAGGCGTCGCGCTCCGGTCCCACCGAAACGTAGCGGATGTGGCAGCCGATCTCCTTCTCGATGTACTCAACGTACTTCTGTGCGTTGACCGGAAGGTCTTCCCAGCGACGGACGCCGCTGATGTCGCAGCCCCAGCCGTCCATGTACGTTATGACGGGCTTGCAGGCGGCAAGCGCAGCCGGGAACGGAAAATCATCGATGATCTCGCCGTTCAGCTCGTAGTGCGCGCAGATCGGAATCTGCTTCATATAGCTCATAACGTCCATCTTCGTAAGGGCGATGGCCGTTGCTCCCTGACACTCCACACCGTAGCGGGTCGCCACGATATCGATCGGTCCGACTCTTCTCGGGCGGCCGGTCTTCGCACCGTACTCGCCGCCGGCCTCGCGGAGCTTCTCCGCTTCCTCGCCGAACCACTCGCAAACGAAAGGACCCTCGCCGACACACGTCGAGTACGCCTTCACAACGCCGACTACCTCGTCAATCTTCGCGGACGGAAGTCCCGAACCAACCGGTGCGTACGCCGCGATCGCATTGGACGACGTGGTGTAGGGATAAATGCCGTAATCGAGGTCGCGCAGCGAACCGAGCTGAGCCTCGAAGAGAATGCTCTTGCCCTCCTCGGTCGCCTGCTTCAGGACCTTGCCCGTGTCGCAGATGAACGGGCGGAAGATCTCGCCGTACTTCGTAAACCAGGCCTCAAGCGACTCATAGCTGACCGGCTCCGCACCGTACACGCCGGTAAGCGTTAAGTTTTTCCAGGTCAGCAGATCCTTAATATGCTCGTCAAGCTTCTCCGGGTAGAACAACTCACCCGCGAGAATCGTCTTCTTTTGATATTTATCCGAATAGAAAGGCGCGATGCCCTGCTTCGTCGAGCCGTACTTCTTGTCCGCCAGTCTTGCCTCCTCGAGCCCGTCTAAAAGACGGTGCCAAGGCAGAACCAGCGAGGCACGCTCACTGATCTTCAGGTTCTCGGGCCCGATCGGAACACCCTGCCCGATCACGGTCTGCATCTCATCGTACAGATTCTCGAGATCGAGTGCCACGCCGTTTCCGAGGATGTTCACAACACCCTTGCGGAAAATGCCCGACGGCAGCAGATGCAGTGCGAACTTGCCGTACTCATTTACCACCGTGTGTCCGGCGTTGCCGCCACCCTGATAGCGTACGACATAGTCGAACCGCTCGGTCAGAAGGTCGACCATGCGACCCTTGCCCTCATCGCCCCAGTTGATACCAACAATCGCGCAATTACTCATAAATAACCAACCTTTCTTTGGTTGAAATAAAAACCCACGGTATACTATACAGATTTTCCGTCAAGATTACAACAAAAAACTGCACCGGACCGCAAGTTTTTTCAAGGTGACAACGGGACAACTCTCCTGTCACATAAAAATTCTACAACCACGGCAAAACCATGTCAATTTCTTTCGCGCTTCGCGCATAGAGAAATCTCGCGGAAAATGAGGGGATTTTCCGTCATAACTGCCAAAGGATTGTCAGCAGTCTATCAAACAATTCCTTGCGTCCCGGATGCATTTATGCTATCACTTGTTATGAGAGGAGGCGCACCATGGCAGATCTGTTGAGCAACGAAACATTCCGGCTGTTCGTCAGCACGATATGTGTCAATCTTTTTTTGACCCTGATCATTGAAGTTCCGCTGGCCTTTGCCCTCGGCGTGCGCAAATTCCGGGACATCGAGACCGTCATTTACACCAACTGCATTTCCAACCCGCTTGTCATAACGATTTTCTTTCTCATGTTGCATTTTCAGGTGGCATATGCGATAATGAATTGTGCGATAATCGCAATGGAGATTTTGGCTGTCCTGTGCGAGGGTCTGGTATACCGAAAACACCTTCCGCGCGGGAAGTTGAGCCCGTTCGCACTCTCCCTGATCCTGAACGCAGCTTCGTTCGGTTTCGGGATTGTGCTGGACCTTTTGGGATTGTAAACAGGGAGGGGAAACTATGTTACAGGGGAAGACTCACAAGCAATCCCGCATCCTCCGGATGCGCGGGCGTTGCCGCATGTTCGCCGCTGCCGCAGCATTGTTATTTCTTTCGATGATCGATGTGTGCCTGGCCAATCCGGTGCATGTAGTGCACCCAAGCGATATTGTTATGGGAATCTATATGCTCCTGCTGCCGGTGGGAGGCTTTCTGTTTCTGTTCTGGGTTGCACTGCTGTTCCGCAAGAACAAATATTACGCCGACGAAGAGCGCATGGGCATCCTCAAGCAGATTGTCGGCGGAGCTTTCTTGAGCGGCTTCCTGATCGGCGTCATCTTCTACGTCATCGCCGCAGTCCGGATGATCCGGCTTGCCCTCGGCAAACCGACTTACAAAGCAAAACGGGACAACGACTTCGCCGTACACACCGCAAAGCGAAACAAAAACAGCGACTTCATCGCACAACTCGAGAAAGCACAGGAGCGGTAGGCGGGTTGCGTTTGAGAAAGCGCTGTCAACACAAGAATAATACCGTGACACATACGAAGCCCGAAGCAGTGATTGCTTCGGGCTTCGTTGTATGCTACATTCTGCGATTCTATTGGAGCATCGCATCACAGACCAAAACGTCATATTCGTTCGTGTATTCTCGTAGATCCGATGACGGCTCCAACTGGATTTTAAGATACTTTACCCCCGTCACATCAATTTCGACCGGAACCTCATCTGATTTACGTTTGATTTCCGGGGACGTATAAACCAACACTTCATCTGCAAATATCTTCACGATCGCACCGCAACCTTTATCCCACTTATCCAAGGTTTCTTCAGGAACAATAACGGCGGTAAATTTGCTGAAAGCGGCGCCAAGATACTTCTCAATGCTTGTATCACTAAAATGCCCGGCTTCAGTCCATGTTCCGGGAGTATATGACCCTCCGAAAAGCAACGCTTTTTCATGCGTATAGCCGCGAGCGTCTTTCCCGGCCTCCTCCACATGAACGCTCCCATGTTTAATGTTCGTCGTCAGTGACGAAAATGCGACTGGTTCACTTTGCGCAACTGTCGGCGTGGGAGTCGGCGTTTCTGTCGGGGTCGGCGTGGGCGTATCCGTTGGCGTGCTGGTAGGAGCAGGGGTCGGCGTATCTGTTGGCATCAAGGTCGGCGTGGGAGTCGGTGTTTCGGTCAAGGTCGGCGTAGGTTTCACCGTGCTTGTCGGAGTCGGCGTATCAACGACTGTGTCTCCTGATGTCCGCCTTTCTGCATCGTCATTATCACAACCGCTGATGCACATTAGCAACACAAACATCAAAAGGATTGCCCATAATCTCTTAATCATTTCTATCTTCTACCTCGCATAATTTTTTGGCAGCCCTCATCGAAAAGTGGCATACTGCCTTTACCAAGACGATCATTGCACAATTCTTCCGGCATCACCAAAATCCGGAATAATCATGCCACCCTCAACCGCCTTTACAACAAACGGTGTTCCATCGCCATACGGAACAGGCGATGCAAGCGGATAAATGTCTCCCTGCACTTTGGCTGCCTGTACTCCATCAACGACGCGAATCGTTCCGGGCTCGCCAACGAGCGACTCCATCCCGGATTTAATCACGTCTTTCGCAAAAAGATTGTCCACGATGAACCGTTTGAAATTTCCCCAGACAAAATAATAGAGAAATACAAACGAGAAAAATACAAGCACGGAAAGCGTCAATCGTACTATTATGTTACCCGGCAAATGACGATAAACAACGAAGGTAAGCAATATATACGAAATAAATGTCGGCAGATCGGTAGACGTAAAAATATCAATTACAATCAAAAAGATTGCCAGATAAATAAACCATCTGTCTGCAGTTCCTGCTTGGATAAAGTCAACTATACCATTCCAAATATTTGACAGAAAACCCATATGCTCGCTCCTATCAAGAACTATTTCCTATTTACGTTAACATCCGTTATCAACGACTGAATATTGCTCGGAAGGAATACTTTGCTGGAAGGATCGTTTGCGATCGTGCGATACGCAGCAAGAACTTTATCCAACATCATAAGCTTGCTTACTTCATCAACGCCAATACTCTCCGAAAGGGTTCTTACATATTCAGCCTCCGCCTCGGCACGAACTCTGGTCGCAAAAGCATCCGCCTCTGCTTCCATACGTTTCGCGTATGCAACCGCATCAGCCTCTTTCTGCTTTGCTTCAGCGATACCTTCTGCCTCCAAAATCATGGCCCGTCTTTTCCGCTCTGCAGCCATCTGCATCTGCATGGCATCCGCAGTTTCGTCCGTTGTCTTGAGCTCCTGAATCTCAACGCGGCTGATCTCGACTCCCCATTTTACGGAAACCTCAAGCAGACCGGCTGCTACTCTCTCCGACAATTCTTTGCGGGAAGACAACACCTCATCGAGCGACAGTTTTCCAATTTCGCTTCGAAGAGCATTCAGGCAGGTGTCAAACAAAGACTGAGGGAGATTATCGACGGCAAACAATGCCCTTCCGACATCTGTGATTCTCCAGTAAATCGAAGCATCAACCTGAATCGGAACATTATCCTTCGAATGGCACAACTTCGGCTTCGTGTCCGTTATCTGTTCTGTAACTTCGATCAAATAACCGTTCTTATTTGCAATGTTTCCCCAGTTTTGAACCGAATAAACCTTCTCCAGGAAAATAATCCTGCTGTGAAGGCCGGGATACAATACTCGTGCAAACTTACCGAATCTGGTCAATACTACTACGTGTCCTTGCGGTACAGAGAAAACAATCTGCATAAAAAATACCTCCTCGTGTTTCTTCGGCAATACGTTACATCTCGTTTGTAAAACATCGGTAAAATCGATTATCCTTACTCGTCTCAAAAGACATCACCGGAGCGTCCCACAAACAACTTTTACTTGAAATATACTCAATATATAGACAATTGTCAACAACTTGAATGTCCTGTATCTTGTGTATAACAGCTTCGCATTCAAAACATTTTAGGATTTGACAAAAATGATTACTTATGCTCCTTTTTTTCGAACTATGAAGGAACGTAACATGTCCTCTTATCGACTGATCACATATCATCAGATAAGCAGAAGCATGTACGACCGGATTAAGCACAACAAACCGCTTACTACTACGACGATTGATACCTTGTGCAAAATACTAAACTGTCGAGTGGAAGACATTCTGGTTTATTCCCCTGACGAAGGCCCCCACGATAACGACCAAAGCAATAATTACAATTAGACGCCCGAAGAAACAAATGTCTTCGGGCGTCTACTGTTATCGCATGATTCATATCCCATCCTGACTGACGCGGATGTAATCAATTTCATCCGGGATAAGTGTTTCTGTAGTATTCGACAGTCAGTGCAATGTTGATACCTAAAATTGTAATCGGTGCCAGAACAAGCACGATATAGGCAATTATGCTTATTGTAGCACCTAAGCCTTGATACGTCCGCAATAAGAATGGAACGCATTCGGCTATACCGGCCAGTGTAACAAAAAACACTACGAAAATATAAACAATCGAAGCGGAAATACTTTTGGTTTTGTTGACTTTTCTCCCCAGGATGAGCTGCCCAAGCCAACCCAAGCTATACCACAGGAGCAATTTTGTTCCCGTTTTCAGGAGTTTATCGCTATTTTGCGTATATGCATCCATCGCCTTCGAAACTGTAGCAACAACGAATCCGGTAAAAAGACTGCTTACGCTGATAATCATCAACTCCAGTATAAACGCATACCGTTGCAACGACTTTGCCTTTGACGAGCACAAATTAGATTCCAAATACTCTTCTTTTGTAATCGGCGTCCTTTGATATTGCATAACATAAGTATTCTGTACATATACCGGCCGGTTCTGGTTATTCGGAGGTGTAGCCGTATTTATTGAAGCGGTATTGTTGTTTGTGTTTTGCACTACAGCCCGCCCGCATTTGCGGCAAAACAGATCGCCATCATCCAGTTGGTTTCCACACTGTTCACAATACATTTTTCATCTCCTGCCTTATTCTTTTCTATTTCCGCATACAGAACAATAAACATTACTTGAAGCATTGTTTGCCCCGCATTCAGGACAACTCCAAGGCCCGGCAGAAACACTTTCCTGTTTCAGCAACGGATGATTAAGGATCCTATCCGGTTCTATCGGATACTTATAATATCGTGGTCGTTTCATGGTAATCATCAGAATTCCCACGACCAGCAGAATACCGCCAAGCACAACAATAAGGACACCATAGCTTTCAAAGAACTTCATCGTATCATAGCCCTTCGGCTTTGTTCCGTTGACAATATACGTCAACTGATCTTCAAACGATATTTCATAGTTTTCTGCAGCTATATATCCGTATAAACCAATCAACATCAGCAAAATGCCCGTTACAATCATACTTTTTCTCCTTTATGTATCCTGCAATATGCTCAATATATAGAGTATCACTAAATGTCCTTGAAAAAAAGTGTTTTTTTATACTTTTTTTCATTTTATTTCATGGCACGACATCATTCGCGGTAAACAATTCGGAAAAGGGTTCTATTTCAACAAAAAACCGGCAAAAGCCACTCATGTGGCTCCTGCCGGGGGGGGATCTTTGATCTTCTGTTGATTCTTCTTCGTTGCTTAATCGAACAACAAAGTGCGCTACGGATAATCATATCCGCCACCATCCAAATTGCATCGCCTCAGCCGCCGGATTCCCTTTCGTACTCCTCGAAGTGCTCCATATTTACGCACCGCCATTATCATGTACTCAGAACATGACGGTTCAAATCGACACTTATTTCGAACTCTGTCCGGCGCATACCGCTGATATATCTTCACGCAACAGATAACAATTCTTCGCGCAAAAGCAACAAGCCCAGCAACGGAAATAATCATTCCGCACAACACGGATATTGACAGCTTTCCACTGCATAGCCAGATCACAACTGTCATACCGATCCACAAAGAAATCCAGCCCAAGAAAAGAACTATTATCCGAAACCATCGAATCGATGGTCTGTTAAGCGTCCGAACATAGTATCTACTCCGTGGATCATTATTATCATAAAGCAGCTTTTCCAGAATCTGCTCCTTGCTTATAGTATCGTTCTCACTGTAAACATAATTCTTCATCTTTAACTGAATGCAACCTCAAAAAAACTTTCAGACATCGCAATAAAAAATCAACATGTAATAGCTAACCGTTATCGGTTGCTGAAAGCATCCCGGCTTTTCAGTTATCGCTATTGTTTCCATGGAATGATAGGTCCATCCTCTGCGCGATTGCTCATTCATTATGTTTGCAAACAAATCAAATGCCGATTGCGCTTTTCCACGATCAACGTCGATAATTCTAGGTCCTGCCACAGTCATGTATTGTCTCATAGCAACCTCCTTCTCCTTCATTCACGAGCATATCCGATGCATCAAAAACTGATGCCTCCAACTATTCCTTCCAAATCAAAACACCAACAGGTGGATTCAAAAAATCTGACACATGAAGTTCTTTTGGGCGTTACATTTTCCGCTAAATTCACTCATCAAAACTCTCCTCCTTTCACGCTCAAACGTCAAACAACTGTCTTTCCTCTCACGTCGTCAGCGCTTCCTTGATCTCCGCCAGTTCCGCGTCGGAGCGATCGCGGATGCGACCTTCCTCGTCAACTTTCTTGAACTGGGTGTTGTAGAGTTCGGTGTAGACGCCGCCGAGCTTCACGAGGTCGCGATGCTGGCCGCGCTCGACAATGGCGCCGTCCTTGACAACGAGGATCTCGTCGGCCGCAAGGATGGTCGAGAGGCGATGCGCGATCAGGATGCTGGTGCGCTCCTCAATGATCGGATCGATGGCTTCCTGAATCTTGCTCTCCGAGATGGAGTCAAGCGCCGAGGTCGCCTCGTCGAAAATGAGGAGGGCCGGATTTTTGAGCAGCACGCGCGCGATGGAGATGCGCTGCTTCTCGCCGCCGGAGAGCTTCAGGCCGCGGTTGCCGACCATGGTGTCGAGGCCGGTCTCCTGCGCCTCGATAAAGTCGTAGATGTTGGCCTTCTTGCAGGCTTCAATCATCTCCTCCTCGGTCGCATCCTCCTTCGCGTAGAGAAGGTTTTCGCGGATGGTGCCGTTGAAGAGGTAAGTCTCCTGCGAAACCACGCCGACGTTTTTCCGCAGGAAGCCGAGGTCAAGCTGCTTGACGTTCACGCCGTCGAAGAGAACCTCGCCGCCCTGCACGTCGTAGAGACGCGGGATCAGGTTGATGATCGTACTCTTGCCCGAGCCCGAAGGACCGACGATGGCGATGCTTCGCCCGCTTTCGAGGGTGAAGCTGACGTCGTGCAGGATTTGCCGCTCCGGGTCGTAGGAGAAGTCGACATGGTCGAATGTGATCTCGCCGCGGGCTTCCGCAGGGGTGATCGCATCGGGTGCATTTTCAATCTCAACGGGCATGTCGAAGTACTCGAAAATTCGGGTGAACAACGCCATCGAACGCATCCAGTCGACCTGAATGTTCAACAGGTTGTTAACCGGCATGTACGTGCGTCCCAAAAGCGCTACCAAAACGGTGATGTCACCGGGGGTGAGGGAGCTGTCGTACTTCATGATCAGAATGCCGCCCACGAGGTAGAGAAGCATCGGGCCGATGTTCGTCACGGTGTTGAGCACCACGAAGAACCAGCGGCCTGCCATGCGCTCGCGGATGTTGAGCTTGATCATGCGGCCGTTCGCGTCCTTGTAGCGGGTGTACTCGCGCTCTTCCTTGCCGAAGAGTTTCACCAGAAGCTGGCCGCTCACGGACATCGTTTCGTTGAGGATTCCGTTGATCTCGTCGTTGCACTCCTGTGCCTCGCCGGTCAGCTTCCACCGGGTCTTGCCGGCTTTTCTCGTGGGAATTACGAAGAGCGGGATGACGCAGATGCCGAGCACCGCGAGGATCCAGTTTTTCTGAAACATCATCACAAGCGCCACCACCAGCGTGATGGAGTTCGAGAGGATATTCCGGAAGGTGTTCGTGATGACGGACTCCACTCCCGAGATATCGGACGTCATGCGGGTGATGATGTCGCCCTGGTTGTTCGAGGTGAAGAAGCGCTGCGACATTTTCTGCAGATGCGAGAACATCTGGTTTCGCATGTCGTAGGTGATGTGCTGCGCGATCCAGGTGTTGATGTAGGTCTCCACCACGCCGATCAGGTTGGACATGAGCGTCAAACCGAAGGACGCGACGATGAAAATGATCAACAGACGCAGGTTGCGGCCGATGATACCTTCATCGAGGATCTTACCGGTCAGCACCGACGGGTACAACGACAGCGTCGATGAGATCGCGATGCACACAAGAACCAGCGTGAGCTGCTTCCAGTACGGCTTGAGGTAGGAAAATACTCGCTTCAACAGAGCCATCGTGATCTTCGGCTGATTGGCTTTTTCCTCCTCGGTCATGTAGGCCCGCGCGAAGGGGCCTCCGTTTCTTCCTCCGGGTGGCATAGGGCTCTCCTTTCTACATTCGTAGAATCATGTATTTAAATGCATTTTGGAACCGTTGTCGAACCGTTGCCGGCTCATTTTCCGTCTTACTCCCCGTCCCCCTCTTCTGTCTTCAGCAGGAAGCGCATCACCACCGGATTGTGGTCCGATGCGTAGAAATCGCGCTGCAGCGTACTCACGCTGAGCACCTTGATATTGTTGGAAACGATAAATCCGTCCAGCACGTAATACTGAAAATTCTCCTTATCCGCCTTCGCGTACACCTGATCGAGGCTGCGGCAGGTCGGGATGCCCGCGTCCATCACGAACGTGAGGTTTTCGTCGAAGTCGGCGACGTCGATGCGGCCGGCGACCCATTTGCCGTCCTGCTGCGGGTACGCGCTGATGTCCGTGTTGGAAAATGTCTGGTTGAAATCGCCTCCGGCGATCACGTAATTGCCCTTCTTAAGCTCTGTCTCGATGACTTCCTTTAGAAGTTTCGTCTGCTCGATCTTGCCCTCCCCCGAGTCGTACGCCTCGAGGTGTAGATTGATCAATACCAGCTCATGCTCGCTGCCCTCCACCGGAATCCGGTGCACCGCAAGGCAGCGCTTTAAGTTGACCATGCTCACCGGCCACGAGAACGGGCACGGCAGCTTCACGCGCTCCGCCGAATTGATCCGGTATGCGGAAAATGTCTGGATTCCGCTGCTCACACGCCCCACCGGCGGCAGCGGATACGGCACATATTTCGTCTTGAAGTTGTATGCAAATGTCGATTGATATCCGGTGTCGGACACGGCATTCAGAACATCGGTAAACCGCTTGATCTCATTGATCCCGTAGGTTCTCGAACAGTCCTCGTCGATCTCCTGCACGAGCAGAATGTCCGGCATGATCATACAGATGTCCGAGAGCATTTCCGTCAGGTTCTCGTTCACGCGGTCCTCGTCCGCAGTGTACACCATGGAACCGCCGTCCATGAAGAAATCGCAGTTGTCACCGAGGGCCCCGTAGCCGATGTTCCACGTCATGATCGTGATCCCGGTCTCCGTGGGCGCCGCCGGAAGCTCTGTCCCCGCCGACGCAACCGCCGGCGTCACGGTGAGTTCCACGCGGTCCGCAGGCCGGTACTCCGTGATGCTCAGCCACAAAATCAGGCCGATCGCAAAGACCAGCACCGCTCCCAACAGGATTCCGAGCCCGATCAGTATCCGCTTTACAGTCTTGCGCGCCCTTCCGGTGCTCTCCTTCGTTTTATCTTTCTCTTTCCTTCTCATTTGCCGTAATCCTTCCCAAGTGCTATAGAAACAACCTCCGCGGGTGTGTTTACGATGTATGTCGCCCCGGAGTCGCGGAGCTCTGTCTCATTGCCGTAGCCGTAGAGGACACCAACGGAATCGATGCCCACCTCGACGGCGGCCCGGATGTCGTAGAAGCGGTCGCCCACCATCAGGATGTCGCTGCGGACATCGCTGCCGGCACCTGCGCTGCTGTCGTCACCTGCACCGATCTCCTCCGCGCACTCCTCTGCGATACCCAGCTTACGCATCGCCTCGCGGATCAGCACGGCCTTGTTGGGGTCGCGCCCCTCCAGGGCGGGTCCGACGATGCCCTCGAAGTATTCGCTCACACCCTCGTGCTTCGCCACAACCTCCGCCATATTCTGCGGTTTCGACGTCACGATCATCATGCGGCAGCCCGCTTCCTTGAGCGTCCGAAGCATGTCCTTAACGCCTGCGAACAAAGGCGCCAGATAAACGCCCTCGCTCTCATAATACTCGCGATAGACGCGGATGGCCTCGAAGCTGTCCTCGTCCGAAAGTCCGTAAAATTCATGAAACGAAACGTACAAAGGCGGCCCGATAAAACGCTTCAACAGATCCCGGTTCGGCGTCTCGATGCCGAAGTGCGCGAGGGCTCTGCTCGCGGCCTCCACGATGCCGAACTCGGACTGCGTCAGCGTGCCGTCCAGATCAAAGAACACATAGCGATACATTGTCATCCTTTCCAACCCCGATACCGCGCACCTTCCCTTTGCACGCCCCGCTTGTACTATACCACAATCACTCGCCGAGCCGCAACAGATTTGCGGACTGAATCCGCCGGTACAAAAGCACCGTGGCTACGACCACCGCGATTACCGTGAGCGCCGTCAGAAGATGGCCGAACAATGCAGGCAGCATCAAAGCGCCGATGCCCGGCAGGATCGCAAACACAAGCGCCAGCATTCCGAGCGCAACGGAGGCGCTCTGCTTCACGACTTCGGCTTCATTTTCCCAGCGGAACTTCGGGAACCGCAGGTTCATGCACATGCCCCAGACCGCCGCGAACACCAGGTACACCAGCGGCACGAGCAATACCCACAGCCGCTGCAAAACCGTGGTCCGAAGCGTAAACAAAAGAATGATCTCCGAGAGCACGTAAAACGGTGCAAACACCAGGATGTTAAAGAGGATCTTCGCGTTCAGCACATCCCCCGCCGCAACCGGCAGCGTCTTTACGATCCACCAGGTCTTCCCCTCGGCGGAGATCGACACCGCAGTGAGGGTCATCATGCCGAACACGGCGGCCAGCAGAAACGGCAGAAACGCCGTCGGATGAACGTCAACCGGAAGCTTCACTTTGCTTCCGAACAGTTTTTCAATATCGACAAAGGCAAGCGCAACCGAGATCACCACCGCGATCACCGGTCCGATGATGGTGTTCGACACATACAGGCCGGACGAAAAATACCGCCCCGCCTCCTTGCGCACCAGCGCCTGGGTGACGGACCGGGACCGAAGCCCCGTGAGTTTGTAATCCCGGTGTAATGCCGGCGCCGTCAGTTTCGCCGAGATGGAGAAGAGATTGCGGCCGATGACAAATGCAGTCAGGGCAAACGCCGCCAGACCGACCGCTGCGACAAGCAGGATTCCGACCGGCCTCTCGCCGTTAAAGAACGATGCCCAGGTCTTCAGGAAAGGAGCCTTCTCCTCCAGTCGGCTGACCGCCGCCACGGCCTGCTCGGCGACACGGTCGTTCATCTCCTTCTTGGACAATTTTCCGCCGTCTTCGCCCTGCGTGATTCCGATGAG
Organism: uncultured Lachnospiraceae bacterium; assembly: GCA_902783725.1. Lineage (GTDB taxonomy): Bacteria > Bacillota > Clostridia > Lachnospirales > Lachnospiraceae > ISDg. The sequence continues at coordinate 31,128 of CACZRV010000048.1, forward strand.
GTTCATGGAAAAACTGCCGCCGCCCGAGACGTACATAGAAAGGGCCAGCACGCCCACAACCACGATCACCGCCACCAGAACCTCCGCGAGCACCTTGTGGCGCACTCTGGCGATCAGCGCGGAGACCGCAATTCCGACCCACGCGGCAAGCGCCACCGGAAGAAGGGGCAGAACCGGAATTGCCGGGATGATCATCAGCCAGAACATCACCCCCGCATGCGCGGTGATGCCGTAGATGAGGAAGGGCGGAATTATCACCACAGCGCTGATGATCATTCCGCGGATATACATTTTCGCAAGGCGTGCCGCCGCCACCGGAGTGCTCTTTACCGGCATCGACGCAAGAAGCTCACGGTCCCCCTCGCGGTACAGATTGCCGCGGGAGAGAAGGATCTCCACGAACAGGGAGATCACCATCGCAAGCAGGGGATACAGCATCGGGATCACGCGCTCGATGCCGTAGAGATGAAAGGCGTACGCAGACCCCGCAAGGTAGGCGACCGCCATGAGGAACATAATAAGAAAGACGATGTAGAGGATTTTCCGGCGCTTCCTCTCCGACGGATCCTTCGTGTGTCGGTAGACGTTGAGGCCCAGAAAATTCAGCATTTCCGCTTTGAAGATCGCAACAAATGTACTCATGATTCCACCGTCTCCATAAAGATCGCCTCGAGGGACGATTGATCCTTGACGACATCGCTCATGAGACCGGAGGTGACGAGGCGTCCCTCCTTGATGATGGCGACTTTGTTGCAGAGCTTCTCGGCCACATCGAGAACGTGCGTCGAGAAGAAGATGGCACCGCCAGCGGCGGTCATTTCCCGCATGAACTCCTTGAGAAGGTAGGCCGCCTTGGGGTCAAGGCCCACAAAGGGCTCGTCCATGATGAGAAGCTTCGGGTTGTGCATAAGAGCCGAGATCAGCACGAGCTTCTGCTTCATGCCGTGGGAGTAGCCCGAGACCAGGTCTCCCAGGGAGTCGGTGATCTCGAATTTGCCGGCGTACTCGGCGATACGGGCCTCCCGCTCCGCCGCGGAGACACCGTAGATGTCCGCGATGAAGTTGACGTACTGAATGCCCGTCATGAACTCATAGATGTCCGGGTTGTCCGGCACATACGCGATGCGCCGCTTGACCTCCTCGGGCTCCTTTGCGAGGTTAAGGCCGTCGATGATGACCGCTCCGCGGTCAAACTCATGGATGCCGGTGATGGCTTTTAAAAGCGTGGTCTTGCCGGCTCCGTTATGGCCGATGAAGGCGTAGATGTCCCCCTTCTCCACGTGGAGCGAGATGTCCCTTACGCCCTTCGTCGTCCCCTTATAAATCTTGTCCAGATCGCGAATCACTAACATATATGGTTTCCTTTTCCAAAT
>CACZRV010000049.1 GCA_902783725.1 uncultured Lachnospiraceae bacterium
CCGGAGGAAACCTTCGCTGCGGCAGCCGATGCGCCGGAAGAAATCGGGCCCCCGGAGGAAACCTTCGCTGCGCCCGCCGAAGCCGGTGCGCAGAGCGTCAGGGCAAAGCAGCAAAAGGCCAACAGCAGCGCCGTGAAGCGCTGCCGAAGGCCTTTTTTACGTAAGTGCATTTTCCGGTGATTCGTATGATTCATAGATCACGAAGCGCGACGTCGATCACGCGCGTGCGGATTTGCGGGAAGCGACAACAACGCCGGCGAAGGCGATGACGGCAACCGCACCGAAGATCACAACAGCGGTGTTGTCCGCGGTCTTGGGCGACTCACCGCCGGAAGCAGCGGTAACCTTGACAACGAGAGCCGGAGGAACCAGCGTCTGGGAGTCGGATTTTGCGCTGATGGTGACGGTGCCGGCGTCGGAGAGCTTGATGGAAGCCTTGCCGTTGTCGTCGGTCTTGACGTCGGTCGCCTTGCCGTTTACAAGGATCGTCGCGCCCTTGACGGGAGCAACCACGGTGTTGTAGTTCTCATCGAAGCCGAGAGCGGAAAGCTGAACGGCAACGGTGTCGCCTGCCTTTACGGACGCCGTGTTCTTGTCGAAGTAGCAGTAGGTGTCGGACCAGTTCGTCGTGTCGGTGTAGACAAATGCGGTGATGTATGCGCCGTCCTTCACCTCGTCGCCGAGGCTCATGGCAGCCGCGTTGTTCACATAGTAGCCGTAGCCGGTGCCGTTGTCGATGCCCCACAGCTTCTTCAGGGAAAGGCCGTAGTCGGTCATCTCGGAGACATAGCCTGCAACGCCGCCGGAGAACTTCGCCTCGTGAGCGCAGTAGAGGGCGTCGTTTACGGTAATCTTGCCGTCGCTGTCGATGTCCTTAACCGCAATGGGCTCCTGAACGAGCACGAGCTTGCCTTCCTTGTCGGCGATGGTGACGTAGACCGTCGGATCCGCAGCGAACGCGATGCCGCAGCAAAGGCCGAGCAGAAGGACGATCGAGAGAGTAACAGAAAGAATTTTCTTCATGAAAAACACCTCTTTCATAGGATTTATCAAAACGGTTTGTCTGCGGAAAATGCCCGCTTCAAGCCGTAATGAGCCATGTGTATCACATCGATTGCTCGCGGAACAGTCCGTACCGCGTGCGGATGCGCTCGAGCTTGTCGCCGATGGGCCCGGCCAGCGCGAGCAGGAAAATGACATTGGAGACCGCGTACTCCACCGTGGTCGGAAGCGCGGCCGCAGCCAGCGCCAGGTAGCGCGGGATCGAGAAGCCGTCGCCCATCCAGAACGTAGACCACAGGTCCATGATGAGCGAGAAGAAGACGCCCGCGAACACGCCGTAGAGGCACAACAGCAGTTTGTGCCGTCTAAGAGGCTTTGCGATCAGGCCGGCGATGCCGCCGATCAGTCCCCAGGAAAACATCTGAAACGGCGTCCACGGCCCCTGTCCGAAGTAGAAGTTCGACAAAAGCGCCGAGAGGGAGCCGACGATAAATCCGGGCTCCGCTCCGAGCCACATGGCCGTGATGACGGTGATCGCCGTCACGGGCTTGAAGCCGGGCAGCCAGGCGAAGAGAAACCGTCCCGCCACGGAGAGGGAGGTCATCACCGAGAGGACCATCAGCTCCGCGGAACCGGTCTCGCGCCGCTCAAAATCATACCAGATCGGAAGGCACGTAAGTACCGCAACGCACAGCGAGATCCACGCGTAGTATTTTTCGCGGAACAAAAGGGCGCCGCCCGTCACGATCAGCGGAATCAGCAAAAAGAACAGAACAAGCGTGAGCCTGCGTCGGGTCATGGCGTCACCTCCGGGACGGCGCGCACGATGTCGCTCACGGTGAGCACGCCCGGCAGGATCCCGCGGGCCATGCGGTTGGCGGCCGTCGTGTAGAACGCGTTGCCGTCGAAAAATCCACCCGGCGCAGCCTCGGAGATGATCTCTCCGTCAAAGAGCAGACCGCAGCGGTCGGCGTGTGCCGCCGCCCACTCCGCGTCGTGCGTTACGGACAAAACCGCGGCGCCCTCCGCCAGAAGGCCGTCCAGGATTTCCGCCAGCTCGTCCTTGCCGCGCACGTCGATGCCCTTCGTCGGCTCGTCCAGCAGAAGAACCTTCGGGCGGGACGCAAGAACCTTGGCTAAAGCGGCCTTCTGCAGCTCGCCGCCGCTGACGTCGTACGGGTGCGAATCGAGGATGCCCGTGATGCGGAGCCGCTCGCATAAAGACAGCATGTCGGCCTCGGCCGCTGCCTTGTCCGGAGCGGTCCGAAGAAACGCCTTCAAAAGATCCTCGCGGATCGTCTTCTCGGTGAACACGTCCCGCGGCTGCTGCGGCAGAAGTGCAAGGTTGCCGCGGTACAGGGTGCCAGGCGCGAAGGAGGAAAGCTTCTTTCCGAACAGCCGTACCGAACCTGCGTACGGGGAGAGAATCCCCGCTGCCAGCGCGAGAAGCGTGGTCTTGCCGGAGCCGTTGCCGCCTAAAAGGCAGTAGTGCTCGCCGGCGTGAAGTGTAAGCGATGCGCCCGAGAGCACATCGGGTAATAAGCGGTCATAGCGGAAGCGCGCGCCCGAAACCTCCAGCGCAACCTTCCCGGCAGCCGAATCTTCCGGCGCAACCTTCCCGGCAGCCGAATCTTCGGCCGAAGCGGAAGCCTTCTCCGTCTCCGACGCCTCAGCCGAAGTTGCCCCCGCCGAAGCGGAAGCGGGGCCTTGCTTCACAAGGGTGCGAAGCATTTTCCGACCGTCGCTCACGGTGAGCGGAACGGTCCCGTCAAAGCTCGCGGTGTCGCCGGCAGAATCCGTCCCCCCAATTAAGACGGAGCCGCCGGAGAGCGCGAGGAACACCCGCGTGGCCGCCGGCAGAGCCTGCGCCATCGGGTGAGGATTTGTCGCAAAAAAGGAAGTGAGCGCCCGGGCGTCGCCGCCTGCTGCGATGCGGCCGCTGTCCATGAGGAAAATCCGGTCCGCGTCCGGCAGAACGTCCTCGAGGCGATGCTCCGCCATCAGGATCGTCACGCCGAGTTCACTTCGGATGCGGCGCAGGACATTGCGAAAGTCCGCCGCCGCGATCGGGTCGAGCTGCGCCGTCGGCTCGTCCAAAAGCAACAGCCGCGGGTTCATCACGAGGGCCGAAGCGAGGTTGAGAAGCTGCTTCTGGCCGCCCGAGAGCTCGTACGTTTTCTTATGGTACCACTCCTCCATCCCGAAAAATGCAGCAATCTCCGCGACGCGCCGCCGGATCCGGTCGGAGGGAAGCCCGAGGTTCTCAATGCCGAAGGCCAGCTCGTGCCACACCGTGTCGGTCACGATCTGCGATTCCGGGTCCTGCAGGACGATGCCGATGTTCTCGGCGGACTCGCGATCCCCAAGAGGCGGGTCATTTTTCGCACCGCGAACGGCGGAATACCCGAGAAAAATCCTGCCGGACGCCTCGCCGTAGGGCGCGATCTCGCGCTTGATCAGGCGGAGGAGGGTGGATTTGCCGCAACCGGAGAGGCCGCACAGAACCGCCCACTGCCCCTCGGAAACGGAGAGGGAGACGTTGCTGAGTGCGTCCACGGAAGCCTTCGGATAGCGGAAGGTTACATTTTCGACCGATAGAAGCTCCAACGGATCTCCTCCTTCAGGAAAGACAAAAACGGGATCAGGCACAAAGTGGTGTAAGCGATCGTGCCGCAGACGGCGAGCCGGTCGGGCGTCGTCGCCGTGATGTACGGGTACCAGTCAAAATGCAGTCCGCCGCGGGCGAGGGTCAGGACCGTCACCGCGGTGAGTGCAAGAATGATCGAAAGAAGAGCGGCGTCCGCAGAGCCGAAGCGGCAGGTGCGGTACGTCGTTCGGCCGGGAAGACCGTAGCCCCGGGCCTTCATCGCCGCGCCGGTGTCGATGGCGTGCTCCAAAGACCACGTCGTTAACGCCGACATTGTCGTCATCTGGCTTCTCGTGCGGTTCAGCCAGTCGGGGTCGTCGTAGACGCCGACAGCCGTCTGGGCGGCGCGAACCTGCGTTGCGCGGCGCCGCAAAAGAGGCACGAACCGAAGGACCGTCGAGATCAAAAGCGCCAGCTTCGGGGCCAGGCGGCCGAAGAGGAAAAACCGGTTTTCCTCGGGAACCAGAGTGCGCTCGCACCGAAACCACAGAAGAACCGCCAGCAAAAGCGCGCCCAGGTGCGCCCCGTACAGCAGGGCTTCCTTTGTATAGGGCCGGCCGTTAAGAAACAGCAAAGGCGTGGCGCCGCCGGTGGAAAACAGCGGATTGACCGCGGTCACGAGAAACCATAAAAGGGCATATCCGAAAATGCTTCGCAGGGAGACCGCACGGGTGCGGATCCCGAGCGCGGCTAAAAACAGGACAGCGCCGAGAAGCGCCGGAGCCGTCAGCATCGGCGACTGGGCAAACATGACCGGAAGAAGCACGGAAAGAAGAAGCGCAAGCAGGACCAGCGGGTGCCGGTTGTGAAAGATTGTCATTGCCGCTCCTTTCTGTGATGTCGGCTGCATTTTCCGCGGGAAGCAATCAAAAAACCCGCCGGACAAATCGTCGGGCGGGCGGAGTACGTATACGAAGGCACGGACGGGCAGCCGTCGGGCAGCATTTTGCGCACAGCGCAAGGCGCGGGGAGGGCATAGCCTTCCCGGGCTGAAACGACGGATACGGGTCTATGGTTGCTCCGGATTCGAACCGGATCTACGGCGGAACTCTGCTCACTTACAACGGTTTGACCATGTCATTATGGAATTCGGAAGGTGCAAGGCACCTTTAACTGGCTTGTAGTATAGCATGAATCCGAAGGCGGTGCAAGAAAAAACGAAAGGGAAGAAGGGCCTCGCGGCGGATGCGGCGAGGGAGTAAAAATAATTTACATTTTCGGGTTGACAAATCGCCGCGGGATTTGCTACAATGAGAGCGACCCATGGGGGAGTAGCCAGTCGACGCGAAGGCGTCGGGCAACAAGTCGTCACCACGGCGCGGATGCGTCCGGCTTGTTATGAAAACGCAAGACTCATGTATGCACAGCCATACGTGAACCGTCTTGTCATAGGATTGAATTCGGAGACCGGATCGGCTTTGTGCAGATCCGGTCTGATTTTTATACTTGACAAACGGGCAAACGGTCATTATAATCACCACTGAAATGAACAAATGAACATTTGCTCATATGTTTGGGAAAAGGAGACGATCGACATGAGTTTTGTGGAAATTCACAATCTGAAGAAGAGCTACGGCGAGGGCGAGGCCCGACAGACCGTGCTCGCGGGAGTGGAGCTTTGCGTGGAGAAAGGGGAGCTGTGCGTGCTCTTAGGACCCTCCGGCAGCGGCAAATCCACCCTCCTGAACATCATCGGCGGCATCGACAACGCCGACGAGGGCTACGTTATGATCGACGGCGAGAAGACCGCCGACATGAACGAAAAACGCCTGAC
>CACZRV010000050.1 GCA_902783725.1 uncultured Lachnospiraceae bacterium
ATATCCGTCGTCCGCCGCTCTCTGCGCGATCTCCAGGCCTTCCGTGACGGTAAATGCATTGCCGTCGACCGCAATCTTCACCGGCTCCGGATACACATAACCATGCTCGAAAGATACTTCCTTGTCGGACACGATTCCGAGCCGCTTCGGCGACACGAGCATGCGCCCGGTCTTGCCGTAGCCGTCCCACGTATGACACGCTCTGGCCTCGCCGATCAGCGCCTCCGCGATGCGCGAGGGCGGCAGGAAACTCGAGTCCAGCACGAGATTGTAGTTGTTGAAATCAAAATAGTGGATGCCGTAGAGCTCGTTGTAGCGGGCGTCCTCATTGGCCGCGCGGGCAGCCAGCTGCTCCGCCGCGTCCGCCTCGCTCCGGTAACTCTCCACCTCGCCGCGGCTTGCGTCCGCATACACGCGTCTTGCCGCCTCCGCCAGGTCAACCGAGAGGAAGACTTTGAAGGACTTCTCCACAAAATGCCACGCCAGGCGCGAATCGAACAGAATGGATTTGTCAGGATTTTCCCGGCTGATCTGCGCCGTGCGGTCGTCGATCATGTGATCGTACTTGTGGTCCTTCGTCATCAACTCGTTCATTTCCAGAACCGAAATGCCCATCTCATCCGCGATCGAGCGGATGACCTTGCCGGTCGAGTAGATCTCAAAGCCGTACTGCTGCTCCATGATCCGACATACGGTCGATTTGCCGCTTCCAAGATTGCCCGTCAGTGTGATATGCATAGCATCCTCCGTTTGTGCGAAGTTTTTGATTAACCAGTATAATAGCACGAATGCGTCTCAGATGCAACGTGTCGCTGCACCCGGGACGCAGATTCCTGTTTTCTCATTTTCCGAAGTTCTCCGTTGTCCCTTCGAACGGCGATCGGTGTCTCGCCGGTCAGTTCTGCAGGATCACGGAGATTCCCGGGATCAGCTGCTTCTTGCGAGACACAAGTACTTTCTTCTCATGCGTCGTCATAGAGTCTCTCCTCATATCTCGCATTGTCCATCCGCATCAATGTCTCTTGCGAAGGATCACTGTCACCGCGACGCCAATCAGCAAAGCCGCCAGTGCCGCGCCTCCGATCACATATTTTTTGAAACCGTCGCCTTCCGGTGCTGACTCAACCGTTGTCTCCGCTTCGGTCCCGACCGCGATTTCTCCCGGAATCACATTTGTCCCCGAGTCATCCGACGCCGCATTCTTCTCCTCTGTCCACTTTGCATAAACCGTTGTTTCTGCCACTATCGGTTTCTCAAAGTCATACGCATGAATCAAGTCTTCATCCGCGTACCAGCCCTCAAACGTATATCCCTCTCTTTCGGGATCCGCAGGTCTTTCTATCAGCTTCCCGTACTCTACCGTAAGTATCGCCACGGCAGATCCGCCGTTTGATTCAAAAAGCACGGCGTACTTATTCTTGATCCGGCGAAACATTGCGGTGTATGTTGCTGGTCCGGTGACCTTAGCGGGTTCCCTGTCCCAACCGATGAACTCGTAGGTATACTCCGCTGTTGCTTTCATAACAGGATCTGCATGTTTCGGAATACTGCCTTCTTCCACCGTTGTGACATCAATCTTAGTGCCGTCCTCATATTTCCAGGTGATTTTGTACGTTTTCAATACGGGCGCGTCTTCTTTATACGGTTCCGTTTTCTCTGCTTCCCGGCTCTCATTGGCTGCCTCCTGTTCGGCGGAACTTCTGTTTTCGTTGTCATTCTCCCCCGCAACCTCATCGCGCTCCGCACCGTCATTCCCTGTGTTTCCTTCTTCCGATGCTTCAACATCTGTGTCAGCCTTCGCTTCTCTCGCCGTCCGCGGCAGCGTTACTGCCGCCAGTGTAATGCACAGCAACCATACGAGAATTCTCTTCCCCGGGTTTTTCATTTCCTTTTCCTCCACAAAGCATTCGTTGTTTTCTCTTTCAAACTGTCCTGTTGGGCAGTATACCATATTTTACAGACTCCGTCCACAATGAACGAGCCGGTGAGAATGCCGGTTCCCTTGTGAGCACTTCGCGGTCTTCACGCAGGCTTCTCGCGCTGCGCCCGCCGGTGCGGATCCTCTCGCTTAGCGCGCAAATGAAACCGGCCGGAGACGTTCTTTGCTCCGGCCGGACTGCTTATCTTATCTTGTTACAGGCTTTCGGTTCCGGCAGTGCCTGCTGCTGCCGTAAGGTAGAACACTTATGTCTGTGTTGGTCCGTACCTTCCTTTCGTCATTATCGTTTTGAGGTAGATCTCTTAAGTCTCCTTGGGACCGTACCTTCCTTTCGTTAATATCGTTTTGAGGTCGTTCTCCTTATGTGTCCTTGGGACCGTACCTTCCTTTCGTTAATATCGTTTCGGGTAGATCTCTTACGTTTCCTTGGGACCGTACCTTCCTTTCGTTAATATCGTTTTGGGTAGGTCTTCTGACTATTTCATCGGACTGTACCAGCCTTTCGCAGTATTTCCGTTCAAGCAACATCTATACAAAAGCCTTGTTGGCTGTCTGTCAAATCGTGCGATCCGTTCCTCCGTCCTTCAAATAAATTCTGCGACCCTTTTTTGCACCTCGGTGCCTGCGGCTGACTGCCTGTTCGTGATGTCGTTTTATTGTTTTGGTCGGATATCGGTTTCGCTACCGGTCTTTCGGTGTTACTCTGTCGTTCCCATCGGACTGTACCATCCTTCTTTTATTCTTTGTTAGACTTCAATCGATCTTTCGATAACTTACTTTGTTGTGCCCATTGGACCGTACCTTCGCTTTCGTCTCATTCGGCGTTCGCCGTCGGTCTGATTGGTTTTTTCTGACTCATCATGTTCTCCGAAGCTCTCTCACTTCGTTGTACCGGGGAAGAACCTTTCCTAGTACATCGGTCTCACCTCTTTCGTGTGATTTCGTTCGATCCTTCCGATCGATTCACCGTTCTCCTTGTTGCTATAGGGTGCAACTTCGGACTTCCTTGCGGTGCGTCTGTTGTTTTGTTCTGGCTATACTATACCATCCGGCAAGGGTTTTGTCAACGCAAAATACATACTTTTCCGAATCTTTTTTGATATTGTTGCTTGATTTGTTTGAATTGCGTGACAATTTAGCCATAAAAACAACGGCACACCGTCCGGCATGCCGTTTTGTTTGAATCTTTTCAAGAATACACAGTTATTCACTCTTCGGTCACATTTGCCTCCGGGAAGTCCCAACGGCGAACCCTCGGAAAACTCTCGCAAATTTTCGCGATTTCTGACGCGCTATGCGTCACTATGACGATCCCGCACCCGTCTGCCGCCTTCGAAAGCCGCTGCAGCAGATGATCCTTTCTGGCGTTGTCCAGTCCCGTGAACGGCTCGTCCAAAACCAGCAGCTCCGGATCGGCGCAAAGCGCACGCACCCAGGCCGTCCGCCGCTTCATTCCGCCGGAAAATGTCCCGACCTTCTTCCGGACGCTCTCCTCGATCCCGCACTCCGCAAGCTCCTTAAGGATCCGCTCCCGGTTGGCGCGGGCGGAGCCGGGCATCACCAGGGCCGCATTTTTCCACGCGGAAAATCCTTCGCACAGCCGGTCCTCCTGGAACACCGCCGCCATCCTGGGCGTCCCGCCCGGATATTCCACCGTGCCCTCGTCGGGCTTTACAAGTCCTGTCAGACAGCGGAGCAATGTGGTTTTCCCGCTGCCGGACGCTCCGGTGATCAGCAGCACCTCACCGCGCCGCAAGGTAAAGGAGACATCCGAGAGAACCGCCCTGCCGTCGTAGCTCTTGCCGACGCCGCGAAGCACCGCGACGGGCTCGTCCGGCTCTGCCGGCGATTTCTCCGCAAGGGCCGGTGAATTCTCCGCAAGGGATGCTGCAGGTGCATTTTCCGCAGATGCAGACGATGCTGCCGAAAGGGGCGCTGCAGGTGCATTTTTCGAAATCACGGGCGGCGCTTCCTCCACATCCTCCGCGGGGGCCGGGCGCTCCTCCTTCACGGGAAGCCCGAGAAGATACCGCGCGGCCTGTCCCGGGCGATACCATAGCGTCGGGTTCGTGAGGGCCACCGCGAGGGCGCGGAAAATGACCATCACCGCCCACTCCATGAGGACGCTTACGACGATCACCACCACCGTCCACGCGAACAATGCCGCCGTGTCGAGATACAGTTTCGAATAGTACAGCTGGTTGCCGATGGAATCCGCCGAGAGTCCGATGATCTCCGCGGCGATGCCGGCCTTCCAGCAGAGGGAAAGTCCCGAGGAAACCGCTGCATTTGCGTAGGGAACCGCGTTCGGAATATAGAGGCGGAACAGTCTTCGCAGGAACGGAATGCGGAACACCCGGGCCATCTCCAGCATGTCCTCCCCGGTCTCGCGGATGCCGCGGGACACGTTGGCGTAGACCACCGGGAGCACGATCAAAAACGAGATCACGATGCTGATCCTGGCAGGCTTCACCCAGAGGAGAAGCAAAATGATGAACGAGACCACGGGCACCGTCTTGACCAGCTTCATGGGCGGGATCAGGATCGCCGCCGCGAGGTCGCTGAAGCGGCACACCACGGCGAGCACGCAGCCGGCTGTAAGTGCTGCGACAAAGCCCATCACAATATGAAGGAGACTGCTTCTGAGGATCGTGCCGAATCGCTCCCATTTTACCAGTTCGACAAGCGCGCGGAACACCTCCGCGGGACGCGGGAGAAGCACCGTCTGCGAGAGCTTCACGGCCGCGTACTGCCACACAAGAAGCCACGCCGCCACCGAGATGAGCAGATACACCGGCTTTTTGACCGTGCGCCACACACTGCGAGGGGTTTTGCCGCCTGCGGATCGGGCGTTGTTTTTCTCTTCACCGTTTTTCATGCCGCTGCTCCTTTCCCGGATTTTGGGCCGGCACATTCGCAGGAAAATGCCGCCTCGCTTAGTCTACCACATTTTCCGCACCGTGTACACCGAAAATGCACGCGGCGCAGGCGGCGCCCCGTCGGGCTCCAAAGTTCACGATTCTTTCATGTATTTGACAAGATTTCATAAAACGTGTATGGTTTCATCGAGTTGTTCGTATATTTATTATGTCGCGCGGGGGCGCGGCAACGGGGAAAGAAAGGAATCAAGAAGAATGAACCGAAAGAAGAGAGTAAAACGATGGCTCAGTATGATGATTTTGTTTGCGCTTCTGCTCGGCACGGTCGCCTGCGATAAGCAGACCGCCACGAGGCGCGAAGGCACCGGAAGGACGGCAACACCGACGACCGCCGCTACGGCGACGCCGACGGCAGAAGCAACGCCGACGGGCGTGGTGACGCCGACAACCGAAGTGACGCCTACAACCACGGTAACGCCGAGCGCGGAGCCCACAAAGGCGCCGGAGTTCGGCCCGGCCGAGAACTGCGCGATCGAGTTCCCGACGAGGGATCTTTACCACTATGACATGGACCTGACGCTGGACGCGAAGGCGCACACCATCGGCGGGCATATCGACTTTACATTTTATAATGACACGAAGGACACCTGGGACAAATTGTGCCTGCGCGACTACCCGAGCCTTTTCACCGATCCGGTCAAGGTCGGCTACAGCCGCTCTACCCGGCTGGACGGCGAGATCACCGGGATCTCCGGCTTCACTGACAGCAGGGACGGCTCCGAGATCTCGTGGACCCGCGACACCGACGTCTCCGTGCTGTGGCTTTCGATTGCAACGCCTCTCGCACCCGGCGAGAAAATGACCCTTTCGTATGATTTTACGACGAAAATTCCTGCGGTGGACGACCGCTTCGGTTACGTGGACGGCGTCTTCAACGTGACGAACTTCTATCCGATCCTGGCGGAGTACGACAGGAACGGCTGGTGCACGGCTGCATTTTACGGAGACGGCGAGTGTTTCTACTCGGAGGTCTCGAACTACGATGTGCGCATCACCTTCCCGGCGGGCTTCTATGCCGCGACCACCGGCACCGAGAAGAATAAGGCGGAGGCTGAGAACACCGTCACGTACACATACCACGCACCCTGCGTGCGCGAGTTCGTCTTCAGCGCATCCGACACCTTCGCGCAGCTGACCCGCGACTGTGACGACGTCCGCGTGAACATCCTTTTTCCGAAGAATTATGCGACACGCGACGCCTGGGACGAGGCGATGGAGCTGACATTCTTCTGCGCGGAGAAATCCCTCGAGGCCTTCGGCGAGGCTTTCGGCCGCTACCCCTACGAGGAGCTGGACATCATCTACACTCCTCTCGCGGCAGGCGGCATGGAGTATCCGAACCTGATCATCATCGCGGACAATGTGTGCCAGCCGGTGTTGACGTTTAACGACACGGGCGCCGGCCCTTCCTTCTACATGCTGGAGGAGTGCGTCTCCCACGAGATCGGCCACCAGTGGTTCATGGGCATCGTCGGAAGCAACTCCGGCATGCAGCCCTGGATGGATGAATCCATCACTTCCTACACCGAGCTGGTCTATGCGGAGTATCTGGACAACCTGGGCGTAGCCGCCATCCGCGGCAGCTTCGAAGCCACGGATCTCCGGGACAAGACGCAGGCCGCCAAGCTGATCCGCAACGAAAACCTCCCGATCAACAAATCCTACTACGAGTACAGCAACTCCACCCGCTATGTGTCCTCCATCTACTCATGGGGACAGATCGTGTTCTACCAGATGGAGCTGATCTTAGGGCACAAGGAGTTTCAGTCGGTGCTTCGCGAGTACGTGCACCGGTTCGCGTTCACCAACGCGATGCCCGAGGATTTCTTCACCGTTTTGTATGAATTTGCGGGCACGGAAAATGAGCAGCTGAACGCGCTTCTCGACAACTGTTTCGACCTCTCCCGCCTGAAGACGGCAAGTTGAATTACCCGAGGGCAACCTCTTCGCATTTTTCGTAACGACTGCTTGACTTTGAAAAGAGACTTGGTATATAATGACTTCGATTGGGCTTGAAACAGGTCGACCGATGTATCGGCACGCACGAAGAGCCGATCCGTTGGCACCTGATGAGGTGCAAGAGGTCATTTTCCGAATGACTTTTAATACAAAATTCAGACAGAAAGAGGTACAAACAGTATGGCAAAGATTGATTTGACCAAGTACGGCATCACCGGTGTTACCGAGATCGTGCACAATCCTTCCTATGAGGATCTCTACAAGGAAGAGCTGAAGCCGGAGCTCACCGGTTATGAGGTCGGCGTTGAGACCGAACTCGGCGCGGTTAACGTTATGACGGGTGTTTACACCGGACGTTCGCCTAAAGACAAGTACATCGTAATGGATGAGAATTCCAAGGACACCGTTTGGTGGACCACCGATGCGTACAAGAATGACAACCACCCGATGAGCGAGGAAGTTTGGGCTGTTGTTAAGGATATCGCCAAGAAAGAGCTCTGCAACAAGAGATTGTTCGTCGTAGATGCATTCTGCGGCGCTAACAAGGACTCCCGCATGGCAGTTCGTTTCATCGTTGAGGTTGCATGGCAGGCTCACTTCATTAAGAACATGTTCATCATCCCTACAGATGAAGAGCTTGCAAACTTTGAGCCTGATTTCGTAGTTTACAACGCATCACTGGCTAAGGTTGATGATTATCAGGCACTTGGCCTCAATTCAGAGACCTGTGTAGCATTCAATATCACAAGCCGCGAGCAGGTTATCATCAACACATGGTACGGCGG
>CACZRV010000051.1 GCA_902783725.1 uncultured Lachnospiraceae bacterium
CTATCCGTCGGGCGTCGGCCTTCATGCCGGACATCCGGAAGGCTACACCGCGACCGACATTATGTCCCGCATGAAGCGCATGCAGGGCTATAACGTATTGCATCCCATGGGATACGATTCCTTCGGTCTGCCGGCGGAGCAGTACGCCGTGACCACGGGACATCACCCCAACGGATTTACGCAGGAAAACATTAAGACCTTCGGAAAGCAGCTTCGAGAGCTGGGCTTCGACTATGACTGGTCGAAGATGGTCGCGACCTCCGATCCGAAGTTTTACAAGTGGACGCAGTGGATATTTAAGCAGCTTTATCTGGCCGGTTATGCAAAATATATCGACATGCCGGTGAACTGGTGCGAGGAGCTGGGAACCGTGCTTTCGAACGACGAGGTCATCGACGGCAAGAGCGAGCGCGGCGGCTACCCTGTGGTCCGTAAGAATATGAAGCAGTGGGTCATCGACCAGCCTGCATTTGCGGAAGCATTGCTGGAGGGTCTGGAGACTCTTGACTGGCCCGAGTCCACGAAGCTCATGCAGCAGAACTGGATCGGCCGTTCCACCGGTGTCGAGGTGAAGTTCGACATCGTAGGCGGAGGGGATTTCTCCATCTTCACCACGTGTATCGAGACCATCTACGGTATCACCTTCATGGTGCTTGCACCGGACGGCGACATCGTAAAGACGCTTCTTGACCGAGTGCAAAACCGAGAGGAAGTGGACGCGTACATCGCGGAGACCCTGAAGAAAAATGATATGGACCGCACCGAGCTCAACAAAACAAAGTCCGGTTGCGAGTTAAAGGGCGTTACGTGCATCAACCCCGTAAACGGCAGAGAAGTCCGCATGTTCATCGGCGATTTTGTCCTTGCCAGCTACGGAACCGGCGCCGTCATGGCGGTGCCGTCCCACGATCAGCGTGACTTCGAGTACGCCATCGCCCACAATATCGATATGATCCAGGTTATTGACGGCACGGAGAAGCTCGGCCATGTGGACGTGAGCGAGCATGCCTTCGAGAAGGGCGATTACCTCGGAAAAGGCTATATCCTCGTCAACTCCGAGGAGTTCACGGGACTTACCGTGGAGGAGGCCAAGGAGGCCATCACCGCGAAGCTTGAGAAGATGGGCGTTGCCAAGAGAACGGTCAACTACCACTTCCGCGAGTGGATCTTCGCGCGCCAGAGATACTGGGGCGAGCCTGTACCGGTGGTTCACACCGAGGACGGCAAGATCCATGTGCTTGACGATGACGAGCTGCCGCTTGTACTGCCCGAGCTTGACGATTACAAGGGCAAGAACGGCCAGGCGCCACTCGAGAATGCAACCGAGTGGAAACAGTACGACCACAACGGCGTGAAGGGCAAGAGAGAGACCTCGACCATGCCCGGCTCCGCAGGTTCGAGCTGGTATTTCCTTCGCTATATCGATCCCGACAACGACAAGCAGCTTGCCGATCCGGAGCTTCTTAAGCACTGGATGCCGGTTGATCTTTATATCGGCGGACCGGAGCACGCGGTAGGACATCTTATGTACAGCCGCATCTGGAATCGCTTCCTGTATGACAAGGGCATCGCGCCCACGAAGGAGCCTTTCAAGAAACTGGTTCACCAGGGCATGATCCTCGGCGCGAACGGCATCAAGATGGGCAAGCGCTTCCCCGAGTACGTGGTAAATCCCAGCGATATCGTGCGCGATTACGGCGCCGACACGCTTCGCCTGTATCTGATGTTCATGGGACCTCTCGAGGTCAGCAAGCCGTGGAGCAACTCCGGCGTTGAGGGCGCGCGCAAGTTCCTTAACCGCGTCTGGAATTTCATCACGAATCCGGAAAATATCACGGAAGAAGAGATCCCGAGCCTTGAGAAGGTTTATCACCAGACTGTCAAGAAGGTCACCAACGACTTCGAGAAGCTTGCATTTAACACGGCGATCAGCCAGATGATGATCTTCGTCAACGCCTGCTACAAGGAGGGCCGCTGCACGAAGTCCTATGCAGAAGGCCTTGTGAAAATGCTTTCCTGCATCTGCCCGCACATCGGTGAGGAGCTTTGGAGTGAGCTCGGACACGAGGGAACCATCGCCTTTGCGGCATGGCCTAACTTCGAGGAGGACAAGACCAAAGAGGACACCATCGAGATCGCGGTTCAGGTCAACGGCAAGGTTCGCGGCAAGGTCAACGTCACCATGGAGGATGACGAGGACAGCGTACTTGCCAAGGTAGCGGAATCCGACGCAGCGAAGTTCTTAACCGGAACCATCGTGAAGAAGATTTACGTCAAGGGCAAGATCTTCACCATCGTGGTCAAGCCGTAGTTACTCAAACCGTTTCATAATTACTTATTCTGTAAGCCGCCGGGGTTGTATTCCGGCGGCTTTTTTGTTATGCTCGAAGTGGAGTATTCTACCCGGGAGGTTTAAGATAATGAGACGAAAAATGCGAGCGAATCTTAAGGCGATGATGAAGCGCGTGACAGCGGTAATGTTTGCGATGATTCTGGCATTTGCCGGGGTTAGTGTGCTCGGTAGCTCGGGAGTTGCGCGGGGTGCGGAAAGCGAAGACAATGCGAGCGAGGGCGACCTTGGCGTAACGGTGGCGATCATAGGCAGCCGAAATGCGGACAGCTATGGCGTCGGGTCTGAAATTGAGTACGCAATAACCGTTGTGAACACCGGAGAAAACGTGATCAGAATGATTTCTATCCAGGACTCATTATCCGGTGAGACTACGGGCATTGAACGTTTCGAGTCATTGGCGTGCAAGGAATTTGATATGCGCTATACCATCAAGCAGAGCGATGTCGATGCCGGCGTGTCCAGTCTGATAAAAAAGATAGAGGACCAAAAATACCTTACGGTTACATCGGCGCCGTATGAGAAACACATGTCAGGGTCCTTTAAGATTACGAGTACACCCGCGAACGGTAAGTTCTACGTCCTGGGGGAAATGGTTACATACAAGTTAACTGCCGTAAACGACGGAGACGTTCCTTTGACGGACGTTCGTATATATGATGCCGTGACTGGCGAACAAGGGAGGGTAATAGATCTCAAGGTTGGCGAAAGCATTGAAATAGCCGGACACTGGACTATTACGGAGGAAGACGTCACGAGGGGCAATTTTTTCGGCGAACCGGTCGGCGTAGCGATCGTCTCTGGCGGCGCAGGCGGCGAGGGCGAAACACTGGAAAATCCATCCGAGAAGTCCATTGCAGGCATCGGAACCACCGCGATTACCTCGCCGAGGGAGCCCGAGAGTAACGAGGACCCGTGGATAGGAAACTACGTGTATTACGGA
>CACZRV010000052.1 GCA_902783725.1 uncultured Lachnospiraceae bacterium
CGATTCCCTCTCCCGTGTCACTGATATCTTCGATTGTTACCGGAACGATTTGATTCTTACTAAACACAACTCACCCTTTCCGGCCGTTTTAACCAGTTAAAATTTTCCGCGGAGCGCCTTACACTTCCGTGATGCGGATGTTGGAATCCAGAAGTCGCTGGAAGCCGAGCCATCCGTTCACCGCGGTGTTGCTGCCGTCGCGCATCAGCTCGCGAAGCGTCTCCATCTTGGCGTCCAGGTTGTCCGCCATGGACAGCGCCAGCGCCTCGCACAGTGCGGGCTTCTTCGGCGAGCCGAACTCCAGCTCCCCGTGGTGTGCCAGGATGCAATGCTTAAGCTCCGCAGCGAGGGTCTTCGGGAAGCCCGGAATCGCCTCGATCTTGCGGCCCACCATCTCGGCACCCATGTAGATGTGGCCGAGGAGGTTGCCCTCGTCGGTGTAATCATTTTCCGGGAACTCCGACAGTTCCTTGAGCTTGCCGATATCGTGGAACATCGCGGCTGTCACCAGAAGGTCGCGGTTTAAGATCGGATACTGCTTTGCGTAGAACTCGCACACCTGCGTCACGCTCAGGGTATGCTCCAGAAGTCCGCCGATAAATGCATGATGAACGCTCTTCGCCGCCGAATGCTTGCGAAACAGCGATAAAAACGCCTTGTTTTCGAAAAATTCACCCAGAAGTTGCTTCAGGTGCGGGTTGGTCACCGACGCTGCGATGGCGCGGATCTCCTTAAGCATCGCCTCCACGTCCTTCTCGGTGCACGGCATGTAGTCGTCCACGTCGTACTCGCCCTCGTCCGCCTTGCGAACGCGGGTGATCTTTAACTGCAACGCGCCCTGGAAGGATGTGGCCTCGGCGTCCACCTTGATGTAATCCATCGCCTCAAAATGCGCGATGCCGCTGCCGAGCTCCCAGATCTTGGCGTCCGCCGTGCCGGTCTTGTCCTGCAGCGTGAGCGCCATGTAGCTCTTGCCGGCCTTGGTCTTCAGGGTTTGCACCTGCTTGCACAGGTAGATTTCCGAGAAGACCTCGCCTTCCCGCAACTCATTGATATACCGCATGTATCGTCCTCGCTTCCTGCTGTATCATTCCTTTGTGATCGTAACTTCAACGGTCTCTTCCTTGCCTCCGCGGAGGTACGTCACGCGCATCTTGCCGACGCCCGCCTCCCGGCGCAGGATCCGGTTGAAATCGCTGACATAGTAGATCGTCTCGTCCTGCACCGCCAGGATCGTATCGCCCTTGCGGAAGCCCGCCTCATCGGCCGGCGTTCCCTCGCAGATCTCCGTGATGCGGATTCCGCCCTTGATGCCCTCGCGCTTGCGGATCGCCGCGGAGAGCTCCGCAAAATACGCTCCGAACACAGGCGTCTTGTCGTTGTTCAACATATCGTTCAACGTGCCGAGCAGGCTCTTGTCAACAGCGATGGCGCGCAGGCAGTTTCCGTTGTCAAAATCCTCGCTCAGGATACCCACCACCTCGCCGGAGGCGTTGACCAGAACGCCGAAGGCGTTGTCGTGGCGCACCATATTGGTCTGCATCAGGTTCAGGGAATTGTCACGGACGGAAAACGAATCGCTGTCGCCGTTGACCAGACCGAAGTCCACCGACCAGCCGGTCCCGTTCACGCAGCCGATGGCAACCACTGCGGAGCCCATGTCCGCCGTTTTTGCATCACCCAGCTTGACCTTCACGATGGTCTTGCGGTCGATCTCCGCCATGTTCTTGCCGGACACGGCGATCACCGCAAGGTGCAGCTCGCGGTTTCTCTTGACGATGCGGGCCGTTCCCTCGGCGCCGTTTGAGAATGTCGCCACCAGCTCATCGTATTTGTCGTCGAGCTCCTCGTCCCGAACCAGCAGAAGGTACTCCGAACCGTTCTCCTCGATGACGACGCCGAAGAAGGTTCTTCCCTCCGCCGTCTTCTGCCCGAAGACCGGATCGGAGGTGTATGTCACCGCGGACACTTCCGCAAAGCATGAGCGGTACGCTCTTGCCGTCTTGCGGACGCCCAGGTAGATCTGTTCGATGTCGGCAAATGCCTTCGGGTCGATGCTGATTGCCGACTGATCCGGCGTGGGTGTTGCCGACCCGCCGTCCGTCGGGCGCACATCGACAGTGCGCTTCTTCTCGTCGAGGTTATCCAGGACGCCGCTGGTGATCCGGTAGACCACCGAGGCGATGATGCCGAACAAAACGGCGCAGAAGATTACCGTGAGCGCCAGGGTGAGCATTTTCCGACGGCGGATGCTCCGGTTCTGGGGGAGCTGCTCCTCCTTGATGAAGCCGTAGCTGTCGGCCGCGTTGTCATCCGATAAGTCGAAGACGGATTTGCCTTTCTTTGTTGATCGATTGAATAACTTTCCCATTTTCCGACTCCTCTCCGTCAGCTTTCCGCCTTCGCAAGACTGAACACAAACTCCGTGCCCACGCCTTCCGTGCTGCTGACTTTGATGTTCTCATTGTGCGCGGCGATGATCTGCTTCGTGATGGAAAGGCCGAGGCCCGTGCCCCGCTTGTCCTTGCCGCGCGAGAGGTCGGTCTTGTAAAACCGCTCCCAGACCTTGCTGATGCTCTCCTTCGGAATGCCGATGCCGGTGTCGCGCACGGAGACGAGAACCTTCTCGCGGCGCTCCATCACGGTGATGTAGATCATTCCGTCGGGATGGCTGAATTTGATGGCGTTGTCGATCAGGTTGTGAACGACCTGCTGAATCTTGCCCTTGTCCGCGTAGACGATCAGCGTGTTCTCCGGGAAGGAGAGGCGGATCTTTAAGTTCTTCTGGGAGCATTTGCCCTCGAAGGTCTGCGCCGACTGCTTGAGCATCTTGGTGATATCGAAATTGGTGAACGACAGATGAACGCCCTTGTTCTCGAAATTGCTGAGGTCGAGGAGGTCGTTGGTGAGGTTCGCCAGACGGTCTGTCTCAAACAGAATGATATTCAGATACTTGCCCTGGATCTCGTACGGGATCGTGCCGTCCTTGATGGCCTCCGCGTAGCCCTTGATGGACGTAAGAGGCGAACGGAAGTCGTGACTGATGTTGGCGATGAAGTTCTTCTGATACTCCACCAGGTTCGCGTGCTGGTCCGCCAAAAGATGCACGGCGTTCGCCAGATCGCGGTACTCGTCGCGGGACTTGATGTTGATCTCGTGGTCAAATTCACCGTTGGTGTAGTGCAGCACCGCGTCGCGGATCACGCGCACATTTTTCGTGTGATACTCAGCGAAGGCAAACCAGAAGATAAAGCCCAGCAGCAGAAATCCGAGGGCCGTGAGGTTGATGCGGCGAAGCACTCCGCTCACATCGTCCCACACGAGATCCCAGGACTCGCTGACTGCGACGTATCCCCACAGGTCCGTGCCCGAGGCGACGGCATCCACGGCGATCCCGCGGTCACCTTCGTAGAGGGTCTCAATCTCCTTCTTCTCGCTCCAGTTCGCGTTGAGGACGTCCTGCGGAACGAGCTTGTCCACCGTCTGCGACTCCGTCGAGATCAGAATGCGGCCTTCCTCGCTGACGATCCAGATCTCAAAGCCGGTCATCTCGTGAACCGCACGCATCTGCA
Source organism: uncultured Lachnospiraceae bacterium (assembly GCA_902783725.1). Taxonomy (GTDB): domain Bacteria; phylum Bacillota; class Clostridia; order Lachnospirales; family Lachnospiraceae; genus ISDg. Next base: position 3,573 of record CACZRV010000052.1, read on the forward strand.
GCGCGAACTGATCCTTCGTCAGTCCCGCGTTTCTGCTCTCGCGAACGTACTCACGCGAAATCAGCCGGCTCTCTTCCGTGAGACGGCTCTTATGCTTCTGCGTGTACTTCCGCGTCACATAGATGCGGCCGACGACGTTGATGGCGACGCCGACTAACAGCACGGTCGCGACGAGAGTGATCAAGTATTTTTGCCAAATCTTGTTCTTCATGTGTCGGTTATACCTGGTTTCTCACTTCGAATTTGTAGCCGATGCCCCAGACCGTGGAGAGTCTCCACTCCTCATGGTCCTTCAACTTCTCGCGAAGACGCTTGATATGCACGTCGACCGTACGCGTCTCGCCCTGATACTCATAACCCCAGATGCGCTCCAGAAGCTGCTCTCTGGTGAACACCTGATTCGGATGGGACGCAAGGTAGTAGAGAAGCTCGAATTCCTTCGGCGGCATCTCCAGCTTGTGCCCGCAATACGTAACATCGTAGTAGGTCTGGTTGATGACAAGGTCCGTGTACGTCACGAACTCGCCCTTCTCCTCCGCGGCCTGCTTCACCGCCGGCGCCGCCTCCGCGGGCTCGCTGCGGAAACGCCGCAGCACGGCCTTCACGCGGGCCACCAGCTCCTTCGCATCGAAGGGCTTCATGATGTAATCGTCCGCGCCGAGCTCCAGGCCGAGAACCTTGTCGAAGATCTCGCCCTTCGCCGAGAGCATGATGATCGGGACGTCCGACTGCTTGCGGATCCGCCGGCACACCTCGTAGCCGTCGATTCCGGGAAGCATCAGATCAAGCAGCACGAGGTTTGGCTGAAACTGGTCAAACTGCTTCACCGCCTCCTCGCCGTCCCCGACAATACACGTCTCGAAGCACTCCTTCGTCAGATACAAAGCGATCAGTTCCGCGATGTTGTAGTCATCGTCGACGATGAGAATCTTCTGTTTCTCCGCCATTGTTATCTCCTTTCCATACCCCTTCCGGGGATCTCCTCCGGGCGTATGCGCCCACTCCTCATTTGCCGTCGGAATTATTTGAACTCCACATCCGTCGAGCCGTAGTCCGGCGAGACGGTAATCCCCTTGACATACTTAAGCTTCCTGCAATGATTGTGGACCGCAGTGCGCAGCGCGCCCGTGCCGCGTCCGTGGATGACCGTGACCTTCGGCAAATGCGCCAGGTACGCGTCGTCCAGGTATTTGTCAAGCTCCGCCAGCGCCTCGTCCACGCGAAGTCCCACCAGGTTGATGTCCGGATGGATGGTCATGCTCTTCGCGCCGGTCGAAACCTTAACGCCTGCGCCGCCCTTGGTCTCCTCCGGCTCCTCGAGCTTCGCAAGGTCGGAGATGTTCACCTTCGACTGCAGAATGCCCATGGTGACGAAGCACTCGCCCTTCTCGTTGGGCAGCGTGTGGATCGTGCCCTTTAGATTCATGCTCAACACCATGACCGAATCGCCGATCTTGAAGTCCGATGCCTTGTGCTGCTTCGCGGGCCTGTTGACCTTCGCGGGCTGCGACATGTTCTCCTCCATGGCGCTGATCTTCTCGCGGGTCTTGCGGCGCTCATTTTCCAGATCCGCCGAGGACACGTGAGACTCGAGCTTGCGCACTCTGCGGATGGACTCGTCGGCGTACGACTTCGCCTCCTCCAGCGTCTCGAGCGCCTCCTCGCGGGCTTTTCTTAAGATATCCTCTCGCTTCGCTGCAATCTCCGCGGTCTTTTTCTCCCACTCGGCGCGCATCGCCTCCGCGGCTCTGCGGTCCTCGCGGGCCCGAAGCAGCTCGCCCTCCATGGCGTGGCGCTTGTTCTCAAGGTCCGTGATCACGTCCTCAAAATTCTTGTCCGACTCGCCGATGAGGGTCTCCGCCTCGTCGATGATCGTGTCCGAAAGCCCCAGTTTCTTCGAGATGGCAAATGCATTGCTCTTCCCGGGAATGCCCATCAAAAGCCGGTATGTCGGCTGCAGCGACTCCACGTCGAACTCGCAGCAGGCGTTCATCACGCCCTCCGTCCGCAGCGCAAACAGCTTGAGCTCCGCGTAGTGCGTCGTGGCGATGGTGCGGATGTCAAAGCGGTGCAGATGCAACAAGGTTGCCGTCGCCAGCGCCGCGCCCTCGGTGGGGTCCGTGCCTGCGCCGAGCTCATCGAAGAGAACCAGCGAATCCTCGTCCGCCTCCTCCAGAATATGCACCGTGTTGGTCATGTGCGAGGAAAATGTACTCAAGGACTGCTCAATGCTCTGCTCGTCGCCGATATCGGCGTACACCTCGCGGAAAATCCCCATCTCCGTGCCGGATTTCGCCGGCACCGGCAGTCCCGCCTGTGCCATCATCGTGAACAGGCCGACCGTCTTCAACGTGACCGTCTTACCGCCGGTGTTCGGACCGGTGATGACGATCATCGAAGGATCCGTACCGAGCGCAATGTCGATGGGAACGACCTTCTTGTCCGGGATCAGCGGATGGCGCCCCTGGATGATCCGGATCGTGCGGTTGTCCGTGAAGATCGGACGGTTGCCGCGGATCGAGCGTCCGAACATGGCTCTTGCAAAGATCAGATCAAGCTCCGCAAGGCACTGCCCGTTGAAGCGAAGCTCGTGTACCTGCGGCGCGATCATCTCCGAGAGCGCCGCCAGCACCTTCTGAATCTCCTCCTGCTCCGCGATGGCAAGTTCGCGAAGCTCGTTGTTTAACTTTACGACCTCCATCGGCTCGATGAAGGATGTCGACCCCGACGCCGACTGGTCGTGAACCATGCCGGCAATCTGGTTTTTGTACTCACTCTTGTAGGGAAGGCAGTATCTTCCGTCGCGTTGGGTGATCAGCGCATCCTGCAGCATTCCCTGGGCCGATGCCTGGGCGAGCAGCGCGCCCATGCGCTCGTGGATCTTGTCATTTGCCGCCTTGATCTTGCGCCGCACGCTGCGAAGTCCCGCGCTGGCGTCGTCCGCGATCTCCTCCTCCGAGAGGATGCAGCGGTTGATCTCACGGCACAGCTCCGGCAGCGTCTCCAGAAGCTCAAACCGCTCCGTCAGGGAATCCTGCGGCGCGTCCTCGCCGCGCGTTCCCGTCGTCCCGTATTGTTTTACTCTCTGCGTCGCGGTCAGAATCGATCCGATCCGCAGCAGCTCCGGTGCCGTCAGGCACCCTCCGTGCTCGAGTCTCACGAGGCTCTCCCCGATGTCGCCGATCCCGCCGAAGGAAAGACTGCCCTTCCGGTCGATCCGCTTCGTGGCGTCCTCCGCCTGCTTTTGCAGCAGGTCCGCCTCCTCGAGCGTCGTCGCCGGCATCAGCTCGCCGGCCCTGATCCGGCCCAGCGTGGAGCCGGTGTAATGTATCAGCATTTCGCGTATCTTGTCAAATTCCAGCACGCGAACCGCTCTGTCGTTCATGGTAACTCCTTTTTTATCTTCCTGTACTTGCCCGCAATCCGAGGCGCCGTTCACTTTAACATGCTGCACTCGCCCGAAGGCCCGAACAGCTACGTTTTAAACATCTTACACTCGCCCGAAGGCCTGGCGCCGTACAGATTCACATTCCAATGGCGGCAAATGAAGCCTTTGGCGCCGTACAGATACACTCCGGCAATGGCAAAAAGCGTTGAAAATCAGACTAACCACCGCTTGAATTCAAAATAGTCCGTATTCTGTTCCTCGTTGTACCGGACATCGCCTTGCGGTCTACGGACTAACTTCCTCTGACCGGCAAATAGTCCGTATTCAGAGAACTCTTCGCGGCAAGTTGGCCGGTCGCCATACAGACTAAACTTCAAAATTGTCAAATAAAGTCTGTTTTTGCAAGCAAAAAGCAGTTTCCGAATGCCATCTTTTCGGTTTCAACGACCGCCATCGCGGCTTCCAAGCTTCCATCAGCGTTTTCTTCCTGCTTTCAAGCTTTCGCCAACCGTTTTCTTCCGGCTTCCAGGCTTCCATCAGCGTTTTCTTCCTGCTTTCAAGCTTCCGCCAACCGTTTTCTTCCGGCTTCCAAGCTTCCATCAGCGTTTTCTTCCTGCTTTCAAGCTTCCGCCGGCCGTTTTCTCCTGCTGCTTGCTCACTCGCTCCACTTCAACCGATGGAGTTCCCCCTTCATCTTCATGCCGCAGAAATCCTGTTGGCGCAGCGCCTCATAGGCGACGATGGCCACGGCGTTACTGAGGTTGAGGGAGCGCATCTCCCCGATCATCGGAATGCGGACGCAAGTGTCCTCGTGGTCGCGAAGGATTTCCTCCGGGATGCCGGCGCTCTCCTTGCCGAACATGATGTAGCAGTCCGGCTCGTAAGAAACC
>CACZRV010000053.1 GCA_902783725.1 uncultured Lachnospiraceae bacterium
ACATAACAGAATTTTGAAACTTGCGAAGGGTTACAGAGGAGCAAGATCCAAGCAGTACCGCATCGCAAAGCAGTCCGTAATGCGTGCTCTTACGTCCGCATTTGCCGGCCGCAAGGAGAGAAAGAGACAGATGCGTCAGCTCTGGATCGCACGTATCAGCGCTGCATGCAAGATTAACGGTCTTTCCTACAGCAAGTTTATGTACGGTTTGAAGCTTGCGGACATCACCATCAACCGCAAGATGCTTTCCGAGATGGCTATCAACGATGCAACAGGCTTCGCAAGCCTGTGCGACACCGCAAAGGCAAAGCTTGCGTAAGTAACGCAGCGGTATCGGAAACGAACAAAACGCATAACAGGCGCTCGCCCATAACGGCGGGCGCTTTTTTGTGTGTATTTTGCTCGTTTTCATGCGGTTGTCTGCCGGGAGCACGGCGGAAAATGAAGGGCGCGGCGGCCGCTGTTCTTTCGGCGGAAAAACCGTGACAAACCGCAAGGGTTGTGGTACAATGATTCTGTGTATCGTGGGGAAGTCTAGTTACGGAGGATATTAGCCGTGGCGCAGAAAAAAAAGAAACGAAAATCCAAAAAACAAAGCGGCGGATTTGCCCTGTTTCTGCTGAAGGCGATCGTGTTCGCGGCAGCGGTTGCGGCCGTGTTCTGGGTCGTGACGAAGGGGCTTGACAAGTGGGACGCGTCCAGAAAGAATGCGACGGTGACGCCGTCGGCCGGAGCGACGACTCCGGGGGCTACGAAGACGCCGGATCAGGATCCGACGGGCGAGCCCGGAAAGAAGGGGGAGAAGACCCCGACGCCGGCGGAGGGGAAGAAGACGCCCACGCCGGAGCCTACGGAGACGCCAATCGAAACGCCGACGCCTACGGAGGAGCCGAAGGAGCTTTCGAACTCCCAGGCGGTGGAGAAGTTAAAGACGCTGTCGGCCGCGAAGCTGAAGCTGTCGGGAAGCCTGTCGTCGTACACGTACGAGACGGACGACTGGACCTCGGTGATCGAGGGCAGAGAGTGCATTTGCGTGAATGTCATAAACGCGGAGGGACTCCGCGAGGGAGTATACTATGTCGCCGTGGACGGAAGCGTGATCTTCCGCGAGGCGGAGGACAATGTGTTTGAAAAGATTGCGCCGTAGCGAAGCGGTGCGCCGATGATGCGGGGTTAGGAGGAGACGTGAAGGAGAAGATTGCCGGGATTGCCCGGGGCGTAATTGAATACGAACTGCCGCGAATCCGTCTCAGCAAGGACCGCATCGAAGCCTCGGTGGAGGTCGGGAAGAGAACGACGGGCCGCGTGATCATCTCAAACGATGCAGACAAGTCCATGAAGGGTCTTGTGTGCTCGGACAACCGCGTCCTCGAGCCGGTGACGACACAGTTTGTCGGCGTCTCGAACACCGTGGAATACATCGTGCATGCGGAGTTTACGGAGTCCTGCAAGACCATCGAGGGAACGCTTACGTTCATCACGGACTGCGGCGAGGTGGAGCTTCCGTACCGCGTCGAGGTGATCCCTCCGACGCTTGCGGCAGGCACAACGGCCATCGCTTCTCTGGAGCAGTTTGCGGCCTACGCCAAGGAGGAGCGCAAGGGAGCGCTCAAGCTTTACACCGACGCGGCGTTTCGTCCGTTCCTTTCGTTCCATGAGCCCGAGAGCCTGTTCCTGTATGATTTTCTGAAGGCCGGCGTTTCCGAAGAGCGCGCGATGGAGGAGTTCCTCGTCGCCACCGGTCGGAAAATGCCCGTCTCCGTGACGGCAGCGGCCGCGCGGATTGAGTATAACGAGGTGCGCGACAGCGCATTTTCCGATCGATTGACGCTGCGGATGGACAACCCGGGCTATGTGAACCTGCAGGTGTCCTCGTCCGCGGAATTCCTTTTGGTGGAGCACGGGGTCGTGACGGCGGAGCAGTTCGTCGGCGGGACCTACGACATCCGCTACGTGGTGATCCCCGAGAAGATGTCCCGCGGCAATAACTACGCGACGCTGACGGTAGAGGCCCAGAACCAGACCATCACCATCCCCGTATTCTGCCGCAAGGTACGGGAGAGAACGGCGGACCAGCTGCGCCGCTCGGCGGCCGCACATCTGGCGGTGGATCTGATGAACAATGTGCTGGCCTACCGCATGAACCAGATCCCGGTGGGGCGCTATGTCTCCGAGGCGGAAAATCTTCTCGCGAGACTGCAGGAGACCACCGGCGAGCTGACCATCGAGGCGAAGCTGTACCGGATTCACCTGGACCGCTTAAGCGGCAGGGAGAGCCCGGCAAATGCAAAGCTTCGTGAGATCACCGAGGCGGAGATCGAGGCGGCGTCCTCGGATGCGAAGGCGGCGTACGTCTACCTCCGCGCGGAGCGCTCGCGCACGGACCGCGTGCCGGCTTTGGAGAAGCTCTACGGCATCTGCAACGACACGTCGAAGAAGGTGCTTCCGGCACTTCTTCTGATGCAGCTGGACGACCGGTACGGCCGCAACGGAAAGCTTCGCCTGGACGAGCTTCGCGGCATTTATGACAATGACAATCCTTCCCCGCTTCTCTTCCTGGAGGCGGCGCGCACCTTAAACGAGGAGCCGCAGCTTTTGCATGAGATCGGGGAGTTCGAGCTGCAGACGGTGGCATTTGCCGTGCGGCATCAATTCATCCGCAAGGAGGTCGCGCAGCAGTTCTCCGCTCTCGCCGAGGGCGTCAAGGAGTACCGCCCGATCTACTTCACGGTTCTGAGCGGACTCTACGAGCGCTTCCAGCTTCGCGAGACGCTGGCGGCCATCTGCGCACTCCTGATCCGCGGCCATTGCCGCGACCCGAAGTACGCGATCTGGTTTGAGCGCGGCGTCGAGGCCGAGGTGCGCGTGGCCGAGCTGTACGAGTATTACATCTACACCGGAACATCCGATGTGGAGGCGACGCTCGATGACAACGTGTTCACGTATTTTACGTACAACAGCAAGTTAAATGACCGCAGGCTCTCGTTCCTCTACGCCAACATCGTGCGGCACAAGGAGAGCAAGCCGGCGATCTATGAGAGCTTCTTGACCAAGATCCGCGAGTACACCATGGACCGCCTCAAGGAAAACCGGAACGACGATTTCCTTGCGATCCTGTACGAGGACTGTCTGGCCTCGCCGGACTACCGCGACGAGGTGTTAAAGCGCCTTGAGAAGATCGCGTTCCGCGTGGAGATCGAGTGCACGGCGCCGAACATCCACTACGTCTGCATCGCCCATCCGGAGCTTCCGGAGGAGACGGTCATCGCGCT
>CACZRV010000054.1 GCA_902783725.1 uncultured Lachnospiraceae bacterium
ACGGTAGCGCGGGATCATGTCCTTGATGACACGCGTCAGCACGTGGCCGATGTGCGGCTTGCCGTTGGCAGTCGGCGGTCCGTCGTAAAATGTGTAGGTCGGCCCCTTCTTGCGCGAGTCCATGCTCTTTTTGAAGATGTTATTTGCCTTCCAGAACGCAAGGACCTGCTTTTCGCGGTCGACGAAATTCATACCGGCGTCTACTTTCTCATACATCGTTGTGTCCTCCCTTTAAAACGTTAAAAGTCCCCATCCCGAAACGGGATGAGGACCTGAAAATTCTCATTTATACCACCCATTTGCGTACACTGCCGCGCAGTCTATACGTTGCCCGGTAACGGCGGGCTTCCGGTGCGGACTACTTTGGATTGCGGCTGCAGGGCTCACGGCCTGCGGCATCTTCTGTTCGCCTGCACGACTCCGGAGGGATCTTCGCCTGTACTTCACAGCGCCGGGCTTTCACTCTCCCCGACTCGCTTTGGCCTTCCCTTACAGGGTACTGTCTCCGTCAACGTCTCTAGCTGTATGTACCACAATATAGCCCACTCCGTGCCTGTTGTCAAGAGACTTTTCACTCCCGGATTACATAATCGAAGAGATCGAAACACGTGTAGGGGCCGATGGCCTTCACAGCCTCGACGCTTTTCCTGCGGTCCTCGTCCGTGTTGAAGGACGGAATGGACGGCACACGGATGCGCACATCGTCGCACCGCCCCGCCTCCGCAAGGATGCGCAGGTTATTGTACACATTGTCATTGTCGCGCCCCGTGTAGGCGCGGTAAATGTCCGGATTCATGTCCTTGATGTCCACGATCCACGCGTCGACCGCGGGCATCGCCGTGCGCAAAAGCTCCTCGGGGACATTCAGACTCGTCTCCGCATAGATGCGCCACGCTTTGGGCGCGACCTCGTCAAACTCGCGGATGAATTCCGCCTGCAAAAGCGACTCTCCGCCGCCGAACACGATTCCTCCGTCGGTCGAACGAAAATAAAGATCGTCGATGCGAACCATCGCCAACAGCTCCTGCGGCGTCACGGGCCGACTCGGAACATCCCCGCACAACAGCTTTTTGTTCAGGCAGTATTTGCAGTCAAGAGGACAGCCCTTCGAAGCAACGAGCGTCGTGACGCCGTCGCCGTCCGTCTCCATGCGAAGCCGGTCAAACATAATGAAGGGCATGGTTGTCATTGCATATTCCTCCGGGTAAATTTCTACTTCGTCTCATCTTCCGCCGCGGATGCGTCATCCAAAAAGCCCAGATCGACTTCCTTCCCGGCGTCCCACGAAAGTCCGCCCTCATCCTCGATGTCGGGAAGCGGGTCGCCCTCCAGTTCCGGAGGTATTGCAACGTCTCCGTCGAGCTGCCGGTACTTCGGAAGCACTCCCTCGATTCGCCCTCCGCCGTTTCCTCCGTTCGCAAAATACTCGATGACCTGTGCCACATCCCCGATCGTGCACGCGGTCGTCGTTGCCATCAGGCCGGCCGCCACGCCCGCAACCGCCACGGCCTTGCCGAGACGATGGCGGATCGAAAGCTCGCGCTCCAGCTCGCGAAGCTCCGCCTCGCATTTCGGGCAGGTTCCTTTGCACTCGCCCTTGTGCTCGCACTCCTCCACCACGAACGGGATATCGTTCTCATCCGCAATTCTCTTGCGGATCTGCTTCAAGATCTTGCATTTTTCCTTACCGCGCATGTATTTTCCCCGGGCAAATCCTCCTGCGGACGCCCTCTCCTTTCCGGTTTCTGCCATAGATACGGCGCGGGAGGCGGGATTTATGGAAACTTTTTTTCGGAAAATAAAACGGGGGCTTTTGGAAGCCCCCGCAACTCACCTAATCACTCCGATGTTCCGCGCGTCATAAATTTGAAATACTCGCGGAACGACGTCTTGTATTCCTTGTACGGCGTCGGGATATCGCGGATGAGCGCGAGCGAGTTCATCGCCTCGGAATCCGCGGCGGACAGGCCATGCTGATGCTCCATCTTCTTCTCGAAGTTATCGAGCTTCGCGAGTTGTCCCTTAATATAGTTGATGCGCTGCAGCGCATGCGCACGCTTTTTCTCGAACGTCAGAATCTGATTTTTCTCGACAAATGCGGAAACGTGTCTTTTGTCGCTCAGCACAAAATAATTCACAATGGAATTTAAGACCTTCAAAAAGAACTTTCCGGTGTAGAAAATCCAGAATATACCCAACAGTCCAAACGCCACGGCGCTGATGATATTGGTACCGAAAGCAACGTACACGACAGGATACCCCGCGGTGTGGAACAGCCACGCAAAAATGTATCCGAGCATGTCCTGACATGCATTTTTCTTGTCGCGATCAACCTGATCGTAATCCTTTCGCGCCGACTCCAGCGCAAGCTCCAGCTTGTTCCGGACCACCTCCGCACGGGAGCGGTCCAGTTCATAATGCTCGTCAAGGTATTCCCTCTCCTCCTCGGAGAGCGCCTCCATCTTACTCTTCTCCGAAGCCTGCCGCTCCTCCTGCTTCTTCAGCTCTTCCGCCGCCTGCTTCTTTTCTTCCTGCAAAAGCATCGCATCCAATTCATCATAATCTACCATAGTTGTCCCCCTTTACAAAGTGCACATACACCACTTGCCTTCTCTTTAGTATACTGCATTTTCCGCGGGGTATGCAAGCGGAAAATGCATCCTTCTGTACTTTCTTCTTGACATTTGCCGCGAAAAAAAGTATTATCGTGTCCATAGATATCGGCGATGATGCGCAACAGTACACAGGGGGCACGTCCCAGAGAGAGCCGGCACGCTGCGAACGGCTTACGGAGAACCTGAGGAAACCCGGCGCGGAGCTCTGCGGCGAACCGCAGCGTAACAGGCGTTAACGAACCAAAGTGAGCAGGCCCGGGCCTGCTAATCAGGGTGGTACCACCGATCATGAATTTCGGTCCCTCAGCGCATAGTGCGTTGAGGGATTTTTAAGTTTAAAGGAGGA